>CAYXQU010000091.1:0-7032 GCA_964467305.1 uncultured Eubacteriales bacterium | reverse complement strand
GTGCCGTGGCGGTCCCGCACGACAGCTGCACCTCATGGCGCCCGCTAGTCGCGTTGTGTTGCTCGGTGGCTCGGGTGATGCGCTCCACAACCGCCTGCGCCTGGGCCTCTCCGGTCTCGGGAAGCAGCAGTGCGAACTCGTCGCCTCCGGTGCGGGCCAGCATGTCTTCACCCCGTGTCACCGCGAGCAGCACCGTGGCGACGTCGATGATGAGCTGATCACCTGCGGCGTGACCGAACGTGTCGTTGACCAGTTTGAGATCGTCGACATCGACGATGACCACCGAGACCGGGAACTGGCGGGATTTCGAGAGCCTCTCGGTTTCGTCGTCAAAGGCGCGCCGGCTGAACACGCCGGTCAGCGAGTCTCTCCTGCTGAGCTCCGCGAGAGCGTGCTGGATCTCGATCCTGCGCTCGATCTCGCTGTGCGCCAGACGCAGCCCCTCGTTGCTGGCTGCGCCCAACATCCCCACCGCCACCGCGGTCACAGCGATCACCAGTACGCCGGTGAGCGGCGCCGCCCATTCGGGCGACCCTGAAAGCACCAACGGCATCCATGCGAAGTACTGGCTCGCGGCGATGAACGCCAGGCAGAAGGCGGTCGCTGCTATGGTCACGTAGTAGGCGCGCCGCTCCAGGGTCAGACCCGCGAAGACCAGAATCACGGCAAACGCCATGATGGTGGGATCGTGCAGGCCTGCACCTATCGATGCAGCCAGGGTTACCACCGAGAGCAGCCCTATGGTGATCGCTGCCGCCGCGGAACGCGCACGCCCAGCGGCGATGAGGAACCACGGAACCGAGAGTCCCGCGATGCCGGGGATCGCCACCCACATCGCCCACAGGCTGTCGCCGATGAGCCCCAGGAAGGCCAGTACCGAGAAGGCGGCCAGACACATACCAAGAACGACACGCTCGGCACGCTCAAGCCGGTCGCGTTGCATCTGCTCGAGATCCTCGAGCGTAAGTACTCTGTCGTTGTGAGGCATCCGTTGTCGATTCGCCGATGGGCCAGAGGTCGGCGTCAGATTCGTCGAGCATACCAGCAATTGCCAGCGAACTCGACCGATTGCGGGGCATTCCTCTACCTCTTTGGGTTCCCACCCACGCGTGTCTTCAGTTGATTCGTGCGATAATGGGGCGTCTGATGCCGCCGTACGCCGCTGGGCGGACCACGCGTGGAACGGATACCTCATGCCCCTCGAAGCCCCCACGCATCGTAGCCTCTCCCCTGTCGCCGCCTCGGTCGCGCGCTTGGCATTGGCGCTGGCCGTAGCAGCCGGATCGGTGACCCTTTCGCCAGCCTCCGCGCTCGCCGCGAAGTACGGCAGCGACCGGGTGGGCGGCGTGAAGCTCAGTGCCGGTACCGTCTCGAAGTCCAAAGCTCCCGACATATCGGCCAAGGCCGGTGTCCTCGTACACGGCACCACAGTGCTGTGGGCGCGCAAGGCGGGCTCCGAGCGAGCGATGGCGAGCACGACCAAGCTCATGACCGCACTCCTGATCTTGGAGCGCGGCAACTTGGGCAGGAAGGTCAAGATCAGCAAGACCGCCGCTCGCACCCCTTACGCGACCGGCCTGAAGGCCGGCGAGAAGCTGACCGTCCGCAAGCTACTCGAACTCACGCTGGTGTGCTCCTCGAACGACGCGGCCACCGCCCTTGCCATCCACCACAGCGGCAGTGTGAAGAAGTTCTCCAGCGCGATGAACAAGCGCGCCAAGAAGCTGGGCATGGTCGACACGAAGTTCAAGAACCCGCATGGGCTGGACGCCAAGGGCCACTACTCCTCGGCGCAGGACCTGACGCTGCTGATGCGTGAAGCGGTCAAGCACGCCGAGTTCAAGCGCATCATCAAGATGAAGTCAGTGAAGCTCCCCAAGTACAAGAAGCGCAAGGCACGAACCATTCGGTCCACCGACAAGCTCTTGGGCAAGGTCGCCGGCCTTCGCGGCGGCAAGACCGGTTTCACCAACGATGCGCGCTACTGCTTCGTGGCCAGCGCGCGCAAAGACGGCATGACGCTGACAAGCACCATTCTGGGGGCACCGTCGTCATCGGCACGGTTCACCAGCTCAAAACGGCTGCTGGAGTGGGGTTTCAAGTACTACAGGAAGCGCACCCTCGCCGCTGAGGGTGGTGCGATCGCGTGGCTGCCGGTGAGTGGAGGCGCCACGACCCACGTCACGGCGGTGTTTCCCAAGACCGTGACCGCGAGAGTCCTCACGCCTTTGGGTGCCGTTGAACGCGTACCTGAGCTGTCCGCGGGACTCGAAGCACCCGTTGTTGCGGGGCAGAAGCTGGGCGTGGTGCGCTTCGTGCAAGACGCGCAGGTCATCGCGACCGTCGATGCCGTTGCGGCCTCGGCGATTCCCACCATCAGCGCAGAACCGGTCCCCGCGCCGTAGACCGGCACCGACGCAGGCGCCTGGTGCCTACTCTCCGTTGTACGCGCGACGCAGAGCCTCGATGTCGAGCTTGACCTGCCCCAGCATCTCCTCGGTGGCCCGCTTGGCGGCCTCGACATCGCCCGACGAGTTCACCAGCTCGTAGAGCTCTTCAGGCACAATCTGCCACGACAGGCCGAACTTGTCGGTGAGCCAGCCGCACTGGACCTCTTGGCCGCCATCAGCGGCGAGCTTCCCCCAGACGTCATCGACCTCGGCCTGATCCGCGCAGTTGACCACGATGGAGACCGCTGGTGTCAGCGGAAACAGCGGACCGCCGTTGAGCGCCAGGTACTCCTGGCCTTCGAGTTCGAACACCACGTACGCCACGCCTCCGGGAGGCGGGCCGGACGGTGCCTGGACGATCACCGGTACGACTTCGGTGATACGCGAGTTCTTGATCACCGAGGTGTAGAACTCGGCGGCTTCGAGTGCCTGGTCATCGAACCACAGACAGGTGCCCACCTTGTGCATGCCAGCCGATCCCTTCTCCGCGTCGAGTCGCCGAGAAGGTATCTACCCGCTGACGCACCGAAGGCCGCCCGTAGGGGCGACCTTCGCGTCTCGATGCGATGTGAAACGCCGGGTTACTGGGCGGGAGCTGTGGCACACGAACCGCACGCTCCGCCGCTGGGGCACGAGGCCTGCGCGGCAGGTGCACACGCACCGGTGCCGCACGCGCCAGCGGAGCCGCACGGGGCGCCGGTCGCACACGCGCCGCCGTTGGCGCACTGACCGTCTGTGGGGCACGTGCCGTCTGCGGCCTTGTCACACGTGCCGTCTGCGGCCTTCGGGCAGGCGACCGATGCCGCTGTGGAGCTTGCGGGAGCCGCTGGGGTGTTGGTCGCGTTGGCGATGCCGAAGCTACCGAGGACGGCGCCCGCTACCAGCGCAGCCAGCATGAAGGCGAGAATCTTGCGAGTGCTCACGTGTACCTCCGAGTGTTGGTTGACGTGCATCGGGCGCGCACAACATGCGGAGTATACGATGCCCGTATGAATTCGGTGTGAACATATGGGTGCTGACCGCGAGCGGGTATCCTGTGATCCCGCCCGGTTGTCGCGCCAAGCGCACGACCCGCCCGATAGGATTGAGGCCCCGCACGTGGCATTCATGCTCGGCTGCGAGAACATCCATCTCGAGTACCCCACCAAGAAGCTCTTCAACTCGGTCACGCTGGGTGTCGACGACGGCGACCGCATCGGCATCGTTGGCGCCAACGGCGACGGCAAGTCTACGCTCCTTTCGGTTCTCGCCGGACTCGTTTCGCCCGACACCGGACGAGTCGTCAAGCGCAGCGGCCTCACCATTGGCACCCTTCGCCAGACAGACGATCTCGATCCCGCCCACACCGTCGCGCATGCGGTGGTTGGCGACGTACCGGAACACACCTGGGCCTCGGACGCGCGCACCCGCGAGATCTTGCGCGGGTTGGTGGGCGATCTGGCATGGGACGGGCTCGTGGGCGACTTGTCCGGCGGCCAGCGTCGCCGAGTGGACCTCGCGCGGGTGCTGGTTGGCGGCTTCGATGTACTCATGCTTGACGAGCCCACCAACCACTTGGACGTGCATGCGATCGCGTGGCTCGCCGCACACCTGAAAGGCCGGTGGCCCGCCAGAAGCGGCGCGCTGCTGCTGGTGACGCACGATCGCTGGTTCCTTGACGAGGTGTGTCTTCGCATGTGGGACGTCCACGACCGCCAGGTGGATCAGTTCGAGGGCGGGTATGCCGCCTACGTGCTGCAGAGAGTCGAACGAGATCGAGCAGCCCGTGTGGCCGTGCAGAAGCGCAAGAACCTCATGCGCCGAGAACTCGCGTGGTTGTCGCGTGGGGCCCAGGCACGTTCGACCAAGCCCAAATTCCGCGTCGAGACCGCACGCGAGCTCATCGCGGACGTGCCGCCGGCCCGCGATCCCATCGAGCTCAAGCGCTCCGCGATGTCACGGCTGGGTAAGCAAGTGGTCGATCTCGAAGACGTCACCGTGCGCTTCGGCGACAACACGGTGCTCGATCACGTGACGTGGCCCATTGGCCCGGGCGACCGCTTCGGCATCCTTGGCGTCAACGGGAGTGGCAAGACCACTCTGCTCAACGTGATCAGGGGAGATCTTGAGCCTGGGATCGGTCGCGTGAAGATAGGCAAGACCGTCAAGTTCGCCACCCTGTCGCAGCATCTTGCCGAGCTCGAAGAACTCGGAGACAGCCGGGTGAGGGAGGTTCTGTCACGCTACAAGACCCGGTACGAGATCGACGGCAAGGAGCTGTCGCCTTCGCAGCTGCTTGAGCGGCTGGGGTTCACCTCGGCGCAGCTCATGCAACCGGTATGCGACCTGTCCGGTGGCCAGAAGCGACGCCTGCAGCTCATGCTGATCCTGTTGGATCAGCCCAACGTGCTCATCCTCGACGAGCCCGACAACGATCTGGACACCGACATGCTCGCGCTTGTGGAGAGTCTGCTGGACAGCTGGCCGGGCACCCTACTGCTCATCACCCACGACCGCTACCTGATGGAACGCGTCACCGACCACCAGTTCGCGCTCATCGACGGCCACGTGCGCCACGTCCCCGGCGGTGTCGACGAATACCTGCGACTGCTCGACCACGCCGACCGCTCACAGACCTCGCAGAGCGCCGATAAGCCCGAAGCGCTCACCTGCACGAGAGGTTCACGCACCGGGCAGACTGCTGCTACCAACGGCGGCCCACCCGATTCAGCCCCACTCGCACGCGCAGATGAGTACCGCATGAAAAAGGAGCTGGCTTCGACCGAACGCAAGCTCGACACCCAGTGCAAGAAGGCCGACGCACTCCGAGAAGAGCTTGCGACAACCGATCACTCCGACTATCAAGCTCTACTTGACGTGCAGGCTCGGCTCACCGAGGTCGAGCGGCAGGTTGCAGCACTCGAAGACGAATGGGTCAGGCTCTCAGAGGCGCTGGGCTAGCAGGTGTCAGTCTCAGGACAACATCTGACACGACCCGCTACTTCTTGCGAGCCCGCGGCTTGCACCGCTCCCCGAACGACAGCGGATCCATGGCGTACATCATCGCGACGTCTTGCGTCACACGTTGCTGTTTGACAAGCTCCGCGAGCTCCATATCGAAGATGACCATGCCGTCCTTGATACCGGCCTGCATGACGTTCTCAACCTGGTGCGTCTTGCCTTCTCGGATGAGGTTGCGCACGGCGTTGTTCGCAAGCAGCACCTCGGCGACACACACGCGCCCGCCCTTGATCTGCGGCACCAGTCGCTGAGAGACGATGCCAGCCAGCGAACCAGCCAGCTGGAAGCGGATCTGTGGCTGCTGGTGCGGCGGGAACGAGTCCACGATGCGATCTATCGACTGCGCTGCATTGTTGGTGTGTAGTGTCGCGAAGACCAGATGGCCTGTCTCGGCCGCGCTCACGGTCGCAGCGATCGTGTCCGGGTCGCGCATCTCACCTATCAGCAACACGTCGGGGTTCTCCCGCAGGGCGCTTCTCATCGCACGCGCGAACGAGGTGGTGTCTTTCCCAAGTTCGCGTTGTCGCACGATGGAGTGTTCGTGTTGGTGAACGTACTCGATGGGATCCTCGATGGTGATGATATTGGTGTTGCGCTCTCTGTTGATCTTGTCGATGATCGCCGTGAGTGTCGCCGTCTTGCCGCTACCCGAAGGACCGGTGACAAGTACCAAGCCCTGCCTGAGCCATGCGAAGTTGCCCACGCTGCTCGGCAGTCCCAGCTCCTCGAGCTGCAGCACCTTTGAAGGCACACGGCGAAGCACCGCCGATGCATCCCCTCGCTCCCGAAACGCGGCCACCCGGTAGCGTCCCAGTCCCCGGCGCCCAAACGAGAAGTCGAGCTCCCACTCCCTGTCGAACTCCACCCACTGGTTGGGCGACATCAGGGCATGCACGATCTGCTCGGCCATCTCACTACTCAGGATGGGCACGTCAGGGATGGTGACGAGCTCCCCCTGGACCCGAGCGGTGGGTGCGACGCCTGCCGCGATATGCAGGTCACTCGCGTCGGTGGCCACCATGTACTCGAGGAGTGTCTCGATCTTGGGTGTGGGCTGATCTGGCACGACCTTCTTGTCGCTCGCCCGTCGCCTGCGGTGCATGGGTGTTGGCTTCTCGCGCATGGTTCCCTCCCCCTGAAGGACCCGACACGCATCGGCTCAGACCCCAGCTGTCTGGGTCGCTGCCTGCCGCTGGTCCCGCACACGCCTGTCGTGCGCACCATGGTTATCGGCACAATCAGCGTAGTCCCATACCGTCAGAAGCGCCACAGTCCGCGGACAGCCCTTGGGACTATTGGGGGCAATACGAAGCAAGGCCCCCGACTCTGGCGGGGGCCTTGCATGAGTGCGTGTGGGCCGCTGTGTGTGGCCTGGTGCTAGTGGCGGCGGCGCGGCTGACGGTCGCCGCTGCGCGGGCCGCGGTCGTCTCGGCGAGGGCCACGGTCTTCGCGCGCGGGGGCGGAGTCAGCGGAGCCCTCGGGCGCCGGCGGCTTGTCGAGGCGATCGAGGCTGACCTTGCCGCGGTCATCGATGTCGATGATCTTGACGTGGACCTCGTCGCCCACGTTGAGCACGTCTTCG
>CAYXQU010000090.1:0-7086 GCA_964467305.1 uncultured Eubacteriales bacterium | reverse complement strand
CTGTTGGTGTCGGGGCATCCCGCTCGCCTGAGATCTCGACGGTCAGCGTCCGCGTGGAGTCCGGAGACAGCCTGTGGGCGCTGGCGCAACGCCATCCGGTTGCCGGCATGAGTACCGAGCAGACCGTCGACTTGATCGCCAAGACCAATCATCTGGATCGCGCGGGGCTGGTCACCGGTACCGAGATCATGGTGCCGGCGAAGCCGGGCCCCGTGACCACTGCGATGAAGTAGGGCGCCCGCCCCACGTATCGAACTTCCGCACTCCAGTGCATTGTAGCCCCATATCTTGTGTGCTAACTTTCTTGGCAGCCAAGATGTAGGGGTGGAGGCCATGCGCTGTCCGTTTTGCGGTCACGACGAGACGAAGGTCGTGGATTCGCGCACGTCTGATTCCCAAGACGCGATCAGGCGTCGTCGCGAGTGTCTCTCCTGTTCCGAACGCTTCACCACCTACGAGCGGCGCGAAGAGATGCCGCTCATGGTCTTGAAGAAGGACGGATCGCCTGAGCCGTTCGATCGCGCGAAGTTGCTCCGGGGCCTTCTCGTGGCCACCGCCAAGCGAAACGTGCCCATCGAGCGACTCGAGGCGCTGATCGACGATGTCGAGTCCGAGCTGCACAACACCTTCCGCTATGAGGTCGACAGCCGGCAGGTGGGCGACATGGTCCTTCGTCGACTGCGCGACGTCGACCGGGTCGCGTACGTCCGCTTCGCCTCGGTCTACAAGGAGTTCCAAGATCTTGACGAGTTCATGTCTGAGCTCAAGGGATTGAGTTAGAGGGTGGAAGTGACGCTACAACTCGCAATCACCAGACTGGACAAGAGTCTTCCACTCCCAACCTATGCCAATCCAGGTGACGCTGGGCTCGACCTGCATTCCGCCGATGATGTCTCGTTGGCCCCCGGGCAGCGTGCCTTGATCGGTACGGGTATCGCCGTGGCGATTCCGGATGGCTTCGCCGGCTTCGTGCAGCCACGAAGCGGTCTTGCGTTGCGGCACGGCCTTTCGTTCGTGAACACCCCCGGGCTCATCGACAGCCACTACCGCGGCGAGATCAAGCTGATCGCCATCAATCTCGACGCGTCTTCCACCATCGAACTGCGCAAAGGCGACAGGGTGGCCCAGCTTGTGATCCAGCGCGTGGAACGTGCTGAGCTGCTCGAAGTCGAGTCTCTTGACGCGACCAGAAGAGGGGAGGGGGGCTTTGGGAGCACGGGCCAGTGAGCTGACCCCCCGGGTCCGCGTCGCGGCGTTGATGTTGTTCGGAGAACAGGTCGTCACCGTGCGCCATCGCGCCGGAGACCGTGTCTACCATCTGCTTCCCGGTGGCGGAGTCGACTACAAAGAGACGCTCGAGCAGGCCCTTCGGCGCGAGGTGCGCGAGGAGACCGGTCTCGAGATCGAACTGGGTGATCCGATCTTCGTCAACGACACCATCGATCCACATGGCCCACGCCACCTTGTCAACATCACCTTCTCTGCGCGCGTATCCGGCGGCGAGATCACCGACAACCCCATAGATGACAGGGTCGAAGCCGTCGAGCTCGTCGACATCGCGGCCCTGACGTCGTTGGACATGCGTCCTCCTATCGCTGCCGAAGTGGCGCAGTGGCTCGGAGCAGAGCCCAAGCCGTCGGCGCGCTACCTTGGGGCGGTGTTCACGGATGGGCGCTGATGTCATCGCTGCGGTCAGGGCGTATTGCCCTGAGTACGCAAGAGGAGTGCGCGGTAGCGGGCGCGCCGGCCCGCTGAGTTCGTGGGGTTTCGTGGATTTGGGTAATGCAAGGGACTGATGCCGCATCAGGAAGATGTGGCGGGAGGGAGTCACGTGGAGAGTTTCTTCAAGTTTTCCGAGAGGGGTACCGACCTGCGTACGGAGGTGATCGCAGGGCTGACCACCTTCCTCACCATGGCCTACATCGTTTTCGTCAACCCGGGCATACTCTCGGCGGCCGGCGTGCCGTTCGAGGGGGCAGCCACCGCCACCGCGCTTGGCGCAGCGATCATGTGCCTTGCCATGGGTTTCATCACGAACCGGCCGCTCGCACTTGCTTCGGGCATGGGCCTGAACGCGGTGGTCACATTCTCGATCATCGGTTTCCAGCAGGCCAACGTGCCGTGGCAGGTTGGTATGGCGGTCATCTTCGTTGAGGGTGTGATCATCTTCGCACTCGTTCTCTCAGGGCTGCGTGAGGCGGTCATGCGCGCTATCCCTCACGATCTCAAGCGTGCGATCGGCGTGGGCATCGGCTTGTTCATCACCCTGCTGGGCCTGATCGAGGGCGGCATCATCACCCCGAACGCCGCAACGGTGGTCTCGCTGGGTGACTTCACCAACAAGTACGTGTGGGTGACGCTCATCGGCCTGTTCGCAATCCTCGCGTTCATGGCTCTGAAGATCAAAGGCGACATCCTCTGGGGCATCCTGGTCGCCACGATCGCCGCGCTTCTTCTGGGCGTGACCACCCTGCCCGACGCCGTTGTCGGTCCGCTGGACTTCTCAACCTTCATGGCGCCGTTCCAGCAGGTCGAGGGCGGCATCGCGATTGCACAGATCTTCACACCCGCACTGCTCTTCGCGGTGTTCGCAGTCATGCTCTCGGACTTCTTCGACACCATGGGTACGGTCATCTCCGTTGGTGAGCAGGCCGGATTCACCGATGAGAACGGCGACGTCCCCGGCGTTCGCAACATTCTGCTGGTCGACTCGGCCGCTGCAGCCACGGGCGGTCTGTTCGGCGCGAGCTCGATCACGACCTACATCGAGTCCGCAGCCGGAGTCGCCGAAGGTGGGCGCACCGGCCTGACCGCGATCGTCACCGGCGTGCTCTTCGCCGTGGCGGCGTTCTTCTCGCCAATCGTCCGCATGGTAGGCGGGGGCTTCTCGGTACCCAATGCCGAGCGGTTCGGCTCCTTTGCCGGTAGCGGCTTCACCGTTCCCGAGGGCACCAGCTTCACCTCGTTCCCGATCACCGCGGGCGCCCTGATCATCGTGGGCTTCCTGATGATGCAGACGGTTCGCGAGATTCCCTGGACCGACCTGGAAGAGGCATTCCCGGCGTTCCTGACGATCGTGGGCATCCCGCTGACCTACAACATCAGCTGGGGTATCGGACTTGGCTTCATCAGCTACGTCGTCATCAAGTTGTTCCACGGCAAGGCCGGCCAGGTCCATCCGCTCATGTGGGTCGCGTCCTTCGCGTTCCTGCTGGCATTCTTGCAGGGGCCGATCCTGAGCCTCTTCGCAGGTTAGGGGCGTACGATGACGCAAAGACCCATTGTCCAGACCGACGCCAAACTGCCGCTCATCCAGGCGATCCCGCTGGCGTTGCAGCACCTCATGGCGATGTTCGGCGCCACCGTGCTGGTGCCTATCCTGACAGGTCTCGATCCGTCAGTGGCCATCATGACGTCGGGTGCCGGCACGATCTTGTACCTGCTGCTCACCAAGGGTAAGATCCCGAGCTTCCTTGGCTCGTCGTTCGCGTTCATCGCGCCCATCGCAGCCGTGGCGGGAGTGACCAACGGGGTCGCGGATCCGGCGAAGGTGCCGTATGCGCTTGGTGGCCTGGTGGTCGCAGGCCTGCTGTACGTGGTCGTCGCCGGCATCATCAAGGCGTTCGGGACCGGCTGGCTGTACAAGGTGCTGCCGCCGGCTCTGGTAGGCGCCGTCGTGATCATCATCGGATTGGGCCTTGCCGGCGTGGCGATCAACATGTCGTTGTTCCCGTTCGCAGACCCGTCTCAGGGGTTGCAGTGGAACCTCGTCGCCGTCGCGACGATCACGCTGCTGGCCTGCATCGCGTTCTCGAGCTACTTCAAGGGCTTCTTGTCGACGATCCCGATCCTGATGGGAATCGTTGTGGGCTACATCGCGGCCATCCCGTTTGGCCTCGTGAACTTCCAGCCGGTGCTCGATGCCGCATGGATCGGCCTGCCAACCCTCACGATCGCGAAGTTCGAGCCCTCGGCGATCATGCTCATCGCTCCGGTCGCCCTTGTGGTCATCGTCGAGCACATCGGCCACCTGCTCGTGATCAATGAGATCACCGGCAAGGACTTCAACCCGCTGCTGCCGCAGTCGCTTGTGGGCGACGGCCTGGCGACGTCGCTGTCGGCGATGGTCGGCGGAACGCCGTCCACCACGTATGCCGAGAACATCGGCGTCATGGCCGTGACGCGCATCTACGCCGTGCAGCTGTTCTGGTACGCCGGTGCGCTGGCCTTCTTCATCGGCGGCTTCGTGCCCAAGGTCGGAGCGCTCATCGGTAGCATCCCGACGCCGGTGATGGGAGGCGTCTCGATCCTGCTGTTCGGGCTTATCGCGACATCAGGCCTCAGGATGCTTGTGGACAGCGGCATCGACTACAGCCATAGCCGCAATCTGATTCTCTCCAGCGTCGTGCTGGTTCTGGGCATCGGCATGGAAGTGGGCGGCATCAAGATCCCGGTTGGCGAGTACACCATTCCGGGTATGGCGCTTGCCACGGTGGTTGGCGTGATCTTGAACCTGGTGCTGCCGGCCGAGAGCAAGGGACTCGCAGTCGATTCGCCGGACTTTGGCGGCGAGCTTCAGGCCGAAGCTGCTGAGTCAGCGACGTAGCCAAGCGTCATACGCGTTGCACACATGACCGGTGTGCGCACGCGTCCTGAAGTACCAAACGGCCCCGGGTGCGATGCCCTCGGGGCCGTTTCCGTTTCATACGGTCGATGTCGTCCCTTCGAAGAGAGTCCTTTCGGTAACGCGGATAATGTATCTTATGGCAAGTGAGCATCTGGCCACACATCCCCTCACCGTGGACGGTCGGCCTCAGTATTCTTCGCTGTCAGAGTCGATGGTCTGTGAGGCGGGCCCGCCAGCCAGGTAGGCGGTCTCGAACTGCGACTTGGTCATGTCGAGAAGCGCTTCTCGGACTGTTGCGGCGAACCGCTCGGCGGCGTCTCTGTCCTCAAAGGTGTCCAAGACGTGCAGAACGTCTCGGTCGTCCACCGCGACAGCTTCCACCTGCCACACGTCACGCTCCTCGACCGGCACGTCGCTAGGCTCGCGGTACAAGACGTCTGCGCGCCACTCGAAGTCGAGGTCACCGGTGGTGTCCATACGGGTGATGCGGACACGCCAGAACTCGTTGGCAGACCCAATGATCCTCATGTGCGCTACTTCACGGCCTTCGTGTAGCCGGGGTTGTCGGTGATATAGCCCTTCTCGTCTTTCTCGGTGGTTACCTGGTACCAGTCGCCGCTCTTGTCGACCACCGTGATGATCTCGCCCTTCTTGAGCCCACGTACGGCCTCGGCGGTCGAATCGGGCTTGGTCCGAAGGTTCAAGCCATCGATGGTGACCTCGAGACGCTCGCCCGCTTCCTCGGCAGACTCGCCTTCGGCCTCGTCGCCCTCGGCGTCTTGCGAGTCCGAAGCGGGCTCAGCGGTCTGTGTGGTCTCGGTGCTCGGGCCGCGTGGGGCCTCCCGGTAGTCGCGAAGGTAGCCGCGGACGGTGAAGAGCAGCGCCGCGAGTACGATGATCGCACCAACGGCCTTGATCGCCTTGATCGCGCTGGTGTTCACAGGTACAGCCCCCCTCCGTATACCGCCGTGTCCTCGAGTCCGCACACGGCGCACATGGCCCCGAGCGTGGTGCGAGCACGGGCGCTGTAGCCGGTGACGGCCTCAAGATCGATCTGGGCGAGCTTATCGAGAGCCTCACCATCGACGGCATCATCAATGCAGCCGGCCTCGCGGGCTACTACGAACGCCGCGTCGGCGATCGCCTCGGCTATTGGTATCAGGCGGCCGGGAAGCGGCATGTGGTCGAGCTCATCGTAGATGATGTGCGCTCTCCCCTTCACCTCTGCCAGAACGCGGCGTTCGGGGGCATCGACATCGTCGGTGAACGCCTCGAGCTCGTCATCGGGCATCTCAGAGACCCTCCCGATAGAGTCTACAAGGGCCTGTGCGACGGCCTCGACCGCTTCAAGGCGTCCGATGAGTCTCAGCAGTTGCTGCCGCTCGTAGGCCCTCCAGCCGTACCAGACGGCCGCAGACAGCGCAGCCGCGATAGCGACCGCACCCACGATCATGAGGATGGCTGCCCATTGCGGCACTCCGTGTCACTCCCGTCACTGTCGTCTTCGGCCGTGAAGGCCGGTATGTCACGACCCGTCGCGGTGGTCCAGCACACGCTTCGCCTTGCCGGCAGTGCGCTCAATGGCCCCGGGTTCGACGAGTACGATCCGCGCACGCAAACCGAGAACCGACTGGAGCTTCTCGGCCACCGCGTGCTGGAACGCGACCATATCGGCCATGATATCGGAAAAGACCGCCTCCTCGACTTCGATGCGCACTTCGAGGTCATCGAGGTTCTTCTTGCGGTCGACCACGATGAGGTAGTGGGGCCTGACGCCCTCGATGCGGAAGAGGACGTCCTCGATCTGACTGGGGAAGACGTTGACCCCGCGGATGATGAGCATGTCGTCGGTGCGCTGGCGCACCTTACTCATGCGCACCAGGGTCCGACCGCACTCGCAACGTGCAGGATCGAGCACGGTGAGGTCGTGAGTCCGGTAGCGCAGCACAGGAAACGCCTCTTTGGTCAGCGTGGTCAGGACAAGCTCCCCCTCCTCGCCATATGGAAGGATGGCACCGGTGTTCGGGTCGATGACCTCGGCGAGGATGTGGTCCTCGGCAACGTGCAGACCGCATCCGCACTCGCACTCTCCGGCGACACCCGGTCCCATGACCTCTGACAACCCGTAGTTGTCGGTGGCCCTGATACCCAGCTTGGACTCTATCTCGGCCTTGAGCTTGTCAGAACACGGCTCTCCACCGAAGAGGCCGAGCCTGATAGGAAGTGCCGAGAAGTCGACGCCAGCCGCCGCGCCCTGCTCAGCCAGGTACAGCGCGTAGCTGGGGGTCGACACAAGCACGGTGGTGCCGAAGTCCGACATCATCATGAGGTGGCGCTCGGTCTGTCCGGATCCGGCGGGGATGATGGTGGCGCCCAGGCGCTCGATGCCGTAGTGCATCCCCCACCCGCCGGTGAACATGCCGTAGAGAAACGCCATGTCGACAAGGTCGCCTCGGTGT
>CAYXQU010000089.1:6332-7091 GCA_964467305.1 uncultured Eubacteriales bacterium | reverse complement strand
CTTCCTGAACGCGGTACCCACTTTTCGGGCCAGCGTGGCGAGCCCGTTGACCGCACCGTCGATCACCGCGCCGTCGAACTTCCACGCCCCGGTGGCGAAGCCGACCCAACCCCTGCCCGCTCCGTTGACAGCGCCGTCGACCACCTTGACGTCGAGAGCCGTCATCGAATCAGCGAACTTGAAGAACCCGCCAATGAACAGGGTGTCGTAGGTCAGATCGAAGTAGAGCTTCTGAACGAGCGCCGAGTAGAAGTAGCCGAAACGCTGCTTCCACACGTGAGTGTTGACCACCACGGCGCGTCGCCCGTAGAACCAGTAACCGATCGCGATACCGGTACCCGCGACCGCCACCGAGATGGCGATCATCATCAGGCTGGGCCAGTGGCCCTCGTGCCCCAGATACGCCGAGAACGCCACCGACCCGAACCCGCCAACGGCGGTCACGGCGGCGAGTACAACCATGGGTGCGAGCATCGAGCGGTGCGCCTCGTGGAGGTTCTCGGTCTGCTCGGGGCCGGTGAAGACCCTGAACCACAGGCGGGTGACGTAGAACGCCGTGAGGCCGGAGGCCAGGATCACCAGCGCGAACGAAACGTAGTGATGCTCGTGGAGCAGAACGGCAAGGATCTCGTCTTTACTGAAGAAGCCGGCGAGCGGCGGCACGCCCGCGAGTGCGAGCGAACCCACCGTGAACGTCGCAGTGGTGACGGGCAGACGGCGGGCCAGACCGCCCATCTCGCGCATGTCTTGCGTGTGCGC
>CAYXQU010000089.1:0-6322 GCA_964467305.1 uncultured Eubacteriales bacterium | reverse complement strand
ATGATGACACCGGCACCCAAGAACAGCAGCGACTTGAAGAACGCATGGGTTGTGAGGTGGAAGAGCGCCACGGTGGCGCTTCCCGCGCCCAGGGCCACGAACATCAGCCCAAGCTGGCTGACGGTCGAGTACGCGAGCACCTTCTTGATGTCGTGTTGCACGCAGGCCATCAGACCGGCAGCAAGCGCGGTCGCCACGCCTATGCCCAGCATGAACGACTGGACCGCAGGTGCAGCCTCGAAGATGGGCAGGGTACGCGCGACCACGAAGACACCCGCCGCGACCATCGTCGCGGCGTGGATGAGCGCGGACGCAGGCGTGGGACCGGCCATGGCATCGGGCAGCCACACGTGCAGCGGAAGCTGCGCCGACTTGCCCATCGCAGCCCACAGCAGCCCTATGGCCGCGATCGTCGCCGCTCCGGCGGTCCACTCGGGCAGCGTCTCAAGTACCGTGTGCAGGTCGAAGGTGCCGGTGTTGACGAAGATGACGAACAGCGCGATCAAGAAGCCCAAGTCGCCCACTCGCGTGGTGAGGAACGCCTTCTGCGACGCCTTTCGCGGTGCTTCCAGCTCGTACCAGAAGCCGATGAGCAGGTACGAGCACAGCCCCATGAGCTCCCACATCGCGAAGGTGAGCAGCAGGTTCTGCGACATCACGAGGACGAGCATCGCGGTGGTGAACAGCGACAGGACGGCGTAGTACCAGCCCACCCGCTCGTCTTTGTGCATGTATCCCAGCGAGAAGATCTGCACGCATGCGGCGACCAGCGTGACCGTCACAAGCGTGGCGGCCGCCAGCGGGTCGAGTCCCACGGTGGCATCGAAGGTGTGAGTGCCCATACGCCCGAAGGTGTAGGTGGCGTGCCACAGCGGCTCGTGTTGACCGCCGGGCCACACCCGGATGAACGCGAGCACGGCGAGCACGAACGACGTCGACATCGCGGCGACCGAGATGCCGATGAGCCGGTTGCGCCGCACGCGAGGATGCGGAAGCAGCAGCACGAAGGCGAGTGCCGGAAGTGCAGGGATGAGAAGCACCCAGTTCATGCGCTATCCCTTCAGATCCGACAGGCCGGTCACTTCGGACGAACGCGAGCGACGGTAGATCGCCAGGATGAGCGCGAGGCCCAGACCCACCTCGGCTGCCGAGATGACCATCGTGAACACGGTGAAGTACCACCCGGTCATGAGCTCAGGCGACAGGAACCGGGAGAACGCGATGAGGTTCACGCCGATCGCCACCGACATGAGTTCGAGTGACATGAGCACCTGCACCGCGCCCTTCTTCGACACGGCGCCGTAGAGCCCCAGCGCGAACAGCGCGGCCCCGAGCAGGAGGAACGCTTCGAGTCCCACGCGCATCACTCCTCACCCTCTTTCGACCACAGGACCGCAGCGACCAGCGCCGCCGTAAGTACGAGCGACGCGATCTCGAACGGTGCCGCCCAACCCTGCGGGTCGAACAGCATCTTCCCGAAGTCGGTCAGGTCAGGAGCCGTGGCCGGAAGCCGCACCGCCGGGGGTGTCCAGCCCAAGATGGCGAAGGCCACCACGCCGAAGAACGCCACCGCGAGAACCAGCCCGAGCGCCGAGAAGTCCGACGGCCGAACGGCGTCCTCGCGACTGCGCAAGGTGATCATGATCGTGAAGATCAGCAGGATCGCCAGTGCACCCGCGTAGATCAGCAACTGCACAAGCGCGATGTAGTCGGCTTCGAGCAGGAAATAGAGCCCGGCTGTCGCCACACAGACTTCGAGCAGCCAGAAGGCGGCATGCACGACGTTGCGGGATGCGAGCATGCCTATCGAACCGCCCACCGTGGCGATGGCAAGCACGACAAACGCGACTCCGTTCACGGTGTCAGTCATCGTCGCCCTCCTTCACGGCAGCGGGTTTGGGAGCAGCAGGGCGCTCGGGGCGCTTGGGCTTGTGCGCCGGAGTGTCGAACAGCAGGTCGGTCTCGAGCTCGCTCGCCTCGTAGCGGGCGAGCTCGTAGTCATGGCCCATCTCGATGGCGTCGAACGGGCACGCCTCGACACACAGGCCGCACATCATGCACGCGCCTATCTCGTAGTGCCACCGGTCGATGTGCTTGTTGCGCTCTTCGTCGGTGGTCACGTCGATCTTGATGATGTAGTCCGGGCACGCCTTCTCGCAGGCCATGCACGCGGTGCACTTGTGAGTGCCGTCTGCGGCGTACTTCATCTGCACGGCCCAGCGGGCGCGCTGTGGAAGCTCGATCTTCTCGTGCGGGTACTTGACCGTGATGGGGCCACGAAACAAGTTGCGCATCGATATGGAAAGTCCTTTGAGGATGCCGGTGCCCCAGATGCTCATCGGCCACCCCCGAACAGGATCGGCCACAGCTTCACGCCGATGCCGGTGATCATCACCCATGCGAGCGAAGCGGGAAGAAGCACCTTCCACCCCAGTGCCAGCAGTTGGTCGATGCGCACGCGCGGCAGTGTTCCGCGGATCCACATGAGGACCGCGATGAGCAGGTACACCTTGATCATGAAGACCACGGCCGCCCAGTTGCCCAGCGCGTCGACGGGCATGAACGGCAACCGCCACCCGCCGAAGAACAGCGTGACCATGAGCGCGCAGAACACGAACATGTTGCTGAACTCAGCGAGGAAGAGCAGGCCGAACTTCATCGACGAGTACTCGGTCGCGAAACCGGCGACAAGCTCCGACTCGGCCTCCGACATGTCGAAGGGTGTCTGGTTGACCTCGATGAGGCCGGCGACAAGGAACATGAGAAACGCTGGCAGACACGGCAGCCAGAACCACAGCGGGTCTTGTGCACTCACGATCTCGCCCAGGTTCAGCGAGCCGGCGATCATGACCGGCGGCAGAGCAGCAAGCAACAGCGGAACCTCATAAGTGATCTGCTGCGCGACCGCGCGCATGCCGCCCAGCAGCGACCACTTGTTCGCGCTCGACCAGCCGGCCGCGACGATACCAAGCGGCACCAGCGAGGTGACCGCCAGCGTGTAGAGCAGACCAAGGTTCAGATCGGCCGCAGCCAAGTCACCTGAGAACGGAATGGCCGCGTAGGCGGCAAGCGAAGGCACGAACACGATGCCCGGCGCCAGGAAGAACAGCACCTTGTCCACGTTGTTCGGTGTGTGGTCTTCCTTCGTGAGCAGCTTCAGCACGTCGGCCGTAGTCTGGAACATGCCCGCGGGGCCAAGCTCGGTGGGACCGAGCCGGACGTGTAGGTGGCCCAGTACCTTGCGCAGCATATAGATGAGCACCACGCCGTTGGCGAGCATGAGCCCCACCGCGGCCAGCACTCTGAGCAGCACCTCGAGGATGGGGTTCATCGGTCGATCTCCCCCAGCACCACGTCGAGGCTACCCAGGATTACCACGGCGTCGGCGAGCAGGTTACCCGGCAGCATCGCCTCGCCGGCCTGAAGCGCGTAGAGCGCCGGCGGGTTGTAGCGCATGCGGTACGGGTGCTCGGTGCCGTCCGAGACGATATGCACGCCCAGCTCGCCACGTGGCGACTCGACCGAGGCATACGCCTCGCCCGCGGGCGGGCGCAGGACCTTGGGCACCTTCGCGGTGTGCTCGCCTTCAGGCAGCCCGTCGATGCACTGGCGGATCATCTTGACCGACTGGCGCATCTCGGCCATGCGCACAAGGTAGCGCGCGTAGCAGTCGCCCTCTTCGGCGACGGGCACCGAGTACTCCATCTCGTCGTAGGCGGCGTAGGGGATGTCGCGGCGAACGTCAAAGCTCACGCCGCTGGCCCGCAGGTTCGCACCCGACAGCCCGAATGCGACCGCGGTGTTCTTCTCGATGACGCCCACGCCACGCGTGCGCGCCTGGAATATCTCGTTGCCGCCCAGAAGGTCCTCGTGCTCGTCGAGATGAGTGTCGATCGTGTCGAGGAACGCGCGGATCTTCTTCTCAGCGGTGGGGGTGATGTCGGCGAGCACGCCGCCGGGACGCACGTAGTTGAACATCATGCGCTGCCCGGTGATGTCTTCGAGGATGTCGAGCAGGTCCTCGCGGTCGCGGACCGCGTAGAGGAACTGCCCCATCGCACCGGCATCGAGGCCTTGGGTCCCGTACCACACGAGGTGGCTTGCCACTCGGTTGATCTCGCCCATGAGCACGCGCAGCCAAGAGGCGCGACGCGGAATCTCAACCTCGATGAGCTTCTCGGCGGCCAGCGCGAACGCGAGCTCGTTGTGTATGCCCGAGACGTAGTCTCCGCGATCCATGAGCGTGCCTACGGCGTTGTAGCGGCGCGACTCGGCGAGCTTCTCGATGCCACGGTGCAGATAACCGATGACCGCTTCGCCCGCGGTGACCTCTTCGCCATCGAGTTCGAGGAGCACCCTGAGCACGCCATGGGTGGACGGGTGCTGGGGACCCATGTTCAAGATCAGCCGGTCGGTCGCCAGCGAGTCCACGCCCGAGACACAGCCGTACGGGGTCACGGGCCGGGTGTCGGGCAGATCGGGGTCGCCCTGGGTCAGCCAACCCGCGTGCGCGACCACGGTGCGAGGATCGGTACTCATCGGTTGCGCACCTCCTCGGCGGTGCGGATCGCGACGCTCTTGAGCAGCAGCGGCTCGATGCCGCTGGTCAGCAGCAGGTGCTTGGGGTTGGGGTGTCCCGAGAGGGTGAGCCCGAACATCTCGGCAAGCTCGCGTTCGGGCATGAGGGCTGCCGGGTAGACCTCCCAGACGCTGGCCAGGTCCGACCCGTACGGGTGGGCCGCCTTGATGTAGACCTCTTCGTCGCGCGTGAACGAGCGCAAGTGGTAGACGGCGTCGATGTGCTCGCCGGTGTCGATGCCGAAAAGATCGACCACGAAGCTGTAGGCGTGGTCGGAGTCCCGCAGCGCCTTGAGCACGGCACCTGCCTGATGCGGCTCGACGCGCACGACGACCCCCAGGGTGTCGATCTCGTCGATGGACACCACCGGTGCGCCGGCGGTCTCAAGCGCCTTAGCTATGTGTGTCACGTCGGGCTTCAAGCCTGTGCTCCGTCTGGTCCTTGATCTTGTCCATCAGCTGCAGGAACGCGTACTGAACCGACTCGGGGCGCGGAGGGCACCCGGGGATGTAGACGTCGACCGGGACGATCTTGTCCACGCCCATGATCACGTTGGGATACTCACGGAACGGCCCGCCGGTGCTTGCACAGGCTCCCATCGCGATGACCCACTTGGGCTCGGGCATCTGGTCGTAGAGGCGCTTCACCGTCTCGGCCATCTTGTGGTTCACCGTGCCCGCGACGATCATGACGTCGGCTTGGCGCGGGCTGGCGCGGAAGAACACCCCGTGGCGATCGAAGTCGAAGCGAGGGCCCGATGCGTGCATGAGGCCCTCGATGGCACAGCAGGCGATGCCGAACGCCATGTACCACAACGAGCGGCGGCGTGCCCAGTCGAAGAGCTGTTCGCTTCTGATGAACAGGAGGGAGTTCTCGCCGGTGAGCTTGTCTAGCGCCATTGCAGCGCCCCCTCCTTCCACGCGTACGCGAGGCCACCCACCAGGATCGCGATGAAGATGATCATCTCGAAGAAGATGAACCACCCCACGCCCTGCTGGCCGAAGGTGACCGCCCACGGGTAGAGAAACACCGTCTCGATGTCGAAGATCACGTAAAGAAGCGCGTAGACGTAGTAGCCGGAGCGGAAGTGGATCCACGAGCCGCCAATGGGCTCGACACCGCACTCGTAGGTCTCGCCCTTCTCAGGCGTGGGTTTCTTTGGCGAGAGCAGCCACGACGCGGAAAGCGTAGCGACGGTGAAAAGCGCACCGACCACCACGAATCCGGCGATGACCATCCGCTCGAGTTCCACGTGAGCCCCTACCCCTTCGTCCGGAACCCGCCCCTCGTCGACGCTCCCATGATGCCGCCACGCACGTGGCAGGCCCGGGGGGTCGGGCGGTTGTCGGACAGTACCATACGCCGTCACGCAGCTCGCCAGCGAGCGGGAGTTTGCGTCGGTGAACGGCATCGTATCGGCGGTCAATGGCCGAATAATACCCCACATGGTATATCACCGAGAAACCCGCGACACTGGAAGCCCCGCCACTTCGCGCCCGGCGAGACCCACCCATTATCGCCCCGCGCGGCGCACGCCACAACCAACCCCGAACAGGTCACCCTCTGCGCGTAGGCCGCGACGGACGCGCAGGCCCCGGGCCAACAACCCGCGCATGAAACGGCAAGGCCCGCCGCGATCGCCGCGACGGGCCTTGGTTCACCGGTGGCGATACACCACCGGACCATGTACGTGGAGCCGACGAGGGGACTCGAACCCCTGACCTACGCATTACGAGTGCGTTG
>CAYXQU010000088.1:0-7108 GCA_964467305.1 uncultured Eubacteriales bacterium | reverse complement strand
CACGCGTGCCGGCTCGCTGCTCGAGAGCATGGGCCTCGCCGAGTTTCGCGACCGGCAGGCGCAGTTCCTCTCGGGAGGCATGAAACAGAAGCTCATGCTGGCCGCGACACTCATGCACGAACCCGACGTGCTGCTGCTCGACGAGCCCACCACCGGTGTCGACCCGGTGTCACGCCGCGAGTTCTGGCGCATCATCGCCGGGCTGCATCGCTCGGGCAAGACGGTGCTCGTCGCCACACCCTATATGGACGAGGCGGAACGCTGCACCCACGTCGCGTTCATGGACAACGGCGCCATCGAGACCTCCGGCACGCCTGCGTCGATCAAGCGGCTTGTGCCAGGCACCCTGCACGAGGTGAGCACACCCGTGCCGCAGCTGGCGCTACCGCCCCTGCTGGCGCTGGACGGCGTCATCTCCGCACACGTCTACGGCGAGGCGGTGCGTGTGCTGATACGCGACGGTGGCCCCGGTGGTTCCGTGCTGGGCGAGGCGCTCACCGCGGCCGGCCTCGACTTCGACAGCGTCCAGGAAGCCCGCATCGACATGGAGGCCGTCTTCGCGTTCCTCGCCGAGAACGGCGGTGACCGGTCATGAACGCCGCTCTCACCCGCGTCTTCGCCATCGCCCGCAAAGAGTTCATCCACATCAGGCGCGACCCGCGTATGCTTGCGGCGGTTCTGTTGCTGCCGGCGATCCAGCTGTTGCTGTTCGCCTACGCGATCAGCTTCGACGTCAAACACGTCCCCACCGTGGTCGTCGATCAGGATCAGACCCCCGCGAGCCGCACCTACGTGCGGTCCTACGTCGCCTCGGACTTCTTCGACGTCACCGAACAGGTGCCTGATGTCGAAGCCGCCTACCGCGCGTTCGAGCGCAGCAGCGCGCGCATCGCGGTGGTCGTGCGACCCGGCTTCGCGCGCGACATCGCCCGCGGCGAGAAGGCCCAGGTGGCGGTGCTGCTCGACGGAAGCGACCCCAACAGCGCGCAGATAGGCCACACCTACTCGATCGCGCTCAACCAGGCCTACGGGCAACGGATCCAGGCGGTGTGGGCGGATCGCCAGGGGCTCGACCTCGAGGGCATGGGGCGGCTCGAGCCAACCGTCCGCACCTGGTACAACCCGGAACGGCGCTCGGCCGACTTCCTGATACCCGGGCTGATGGTGGTCATCATCATGATCGTGACCACGCAGCAAAGCGCCGTGACGCTGGTGCGCGAACGCGACCAGGGCACCCAAGAACAGATGCTCGTGAGCCCGCTTCACCGCACCGAGCTCATGGTGGGCAAGCTGCTGCCCTGGACGGTCTTGGCGTTCGTGGACATGCTCGCGATAACCGCACTCGCGCTGGGAGTGTTCGGCGTCCCGCTGCGAGGAAGCGTGCCTTTGCTGGTGGTGGGCATGGCCATCTTCGTGTTCTGCTCGCTGGGCTTAGGGCTGATCATCTCGGCGGTCGCTCCCACCATGGAGAGCGCGAACATCGCGGCGCTCATGATCTCGTTCCTGCCCGGCTTCATGCTCTCTGGCTTCGCCTTCCCGCTCGACTCTGTCCCGTGGGTGCTGCGGGTCGCGAGTTACGCCTTCCCGGGGCGCTACATGATGCTCATCTCGCGCGGCGTCTTCCTCAAGGGCGTGGGCTTCGCCGAGATGTGGGACCAGCTGGCGGCGATGGTGGTCTACGCGGTCGTCTCCATCGCGATCGCCGGCCTGCTCGCAGGAAGGCGGCAGCGATGAGCCTCAAACGCATCCGCCTGCTCATCTGGAAGGAATCCCTGCAGCTCAGGCGCGATCCTTTGCTGCTGCGGCTGCTCCTCATCATGCCCATCATGCAGCTCGTGATGTTCGGCTACGTGGTGGGTGCCGATGTCACGAACCTCAAGACGGCCGTGGTCGACCTGGACCACTCGGTGACCTCGCGCCGCCTGGCGGCCTCGTTCGAGGGTTCGGGCTACTTCAAGATCGTCTCCCACCCCCGAGACGAACGGGCACTGCAGCAGCAGCTCGATCGCGGAGAGATCGCGGTCGCTCTCGTGATCCCCGAGCAGACCCAGACACGCCTGGACCGGGGCGAGAAGACCGCCATCGCGATCGTGGTGGATGGCTCGGACAGCCGGACGGCCTCGGTGGCCAGTGGTTACTCGGCTCAGATCGTGAGCGCGTTCAACCAGCAAAGGATCGCCGAGCAGGGCGTCACGATCGACGCACCGGGTATCGATGCCCGGGTCAGGGTGCTCTACAACCCCAGCCTGCGCCAGGTCAACACGATGATCCCGTCGCTGATCGCGATGGTCCTGCTGCTGTCGACGATGTCGATCATGGCGCAGGCGGTGGTCAAGGAGCGCGAGCGGGGCACGCTCGAGCAGATGTTCGTCACACCCATCTCGCGCGGGGAGTACCTCATTGGCAAGGTGACGCCCTACCTCATCGCGTCGAGCATCCAGATGGGGCTCGTGGCGGTGGTGGGCCGGCTGTGGTTCCGTGTCCCGTTCAACGGCGACATCTGGGTGGTGCTCGCCGGACTCGTTCTGTTCATGCTCACCTCGGTGGGGCTGGGTCTGCTCATCTCGCTGTGGTCGCGCACCCGGACCCAAGCCCAGCAGACGGTGATGTTCATCATGATCCCGTCGATGGTGCTCTCGGGCTTCATCTTCCCGGTGGAGTCCATGCCGCCTGCCATCGTGCCGCTGACCTACCTCATCCCCATGCGCTACGCCGTGGTCATCATGCGCAGCGCCTTCATCAAGGGCAGCGGCTTTGGCGACCTGTGGGTCGAGTTCGCCGCGCTCGCGGTCTTCTCGGTTGTGGTGTTCGGGGTGGCAGTCGCGAAGTTCAGCAAGCGTCTGGCGGATTAGGAGGTGGATGCGATGAGCGATCGCGGATCGGACCGCACGCCTGATGCGGGCGCGGCGATCAGCGTGCGCGGGTTGGAGAAACGCTTCGGCGACTTCTGCGCGGTCGACGGGATCGACTTCGACGTCGCACGCGGCGAGATCTTCGGCTTCCTGGGCCCCAACGGCGCGGGCAAGACAACGGCGATCCGTATGCTTACCGGCACCATCGCGCCCACCGCGGGCTCCGCGCTCGTGCTGGGCGACGACGTGGTGCGCTCTCCGGAACTCGTGAAGCGCCGCATTGGCTACATGTCGCAGAAGTTCGCGCTCTTCGACGACTTGACCGTCGACGAGAACCTTCGGTTCTACGCGGGCGTCTACGACCTGCCTGCCGAGAAGTTCGCAATCCAGCGAGACTACGTCTTGCGCATGGCCGACCTGGTGGGCCGAGAAGGCGAGCTGACGCGCAACCTGAGTGTTGGCTGGAAGCAGCGGCTTGCGCTGGGCGCCGCGACCATACACGAACCCGAACTGCTCTTCCTCGACGAGCCCACGAGCGGCGTCGACCCCGTGGCACGCCGCCAGTTCTGGGAGCTGCTCTACGAGCTGGCGCATACCGGAGTCACGCTGTTCGTGACGACCCACTACATGGATGAGGCGTCCCACTGCAACCGGCTTGCGTTCATCTACCGGGGTCGTATCATCGCCGAGGGAACGCCCGGGCGCATCCGCTCCCAGACGATGACCGAGCGGGTGCTCAAGATCGAGACGCCCGAGCCTGATAGGGTGCTGGAGTGGCTTGAGGGCGCGGCCGAGATCGGCGAGGCGTACCTTTCCGGTGCGGTCATGCACGCCGTGGTCGATGCGGCAGGTAGCGCGGACGCCGGCTCGGACGAATCAGGGGTCCGGGCATTGAGCGCTTCATTTGCGGACGCCGGGCTCACCGTCAGCGCGGTGACAGCGGTCGAACCCACGATCGAGGACGTCTTCGTGCATCTTGTCACTCGCGAAAGAGGGAGGTCGCTGTGAGCGACAACGGACAGGCCGATACGGGAAATCCCAGCTCGCCGGGCGGCCCCCACCGCGGGCACGATGAGGCCCCGGGCATCGAGCCGCTCGCCAGCGGCCGCAAGGGCGAGATCCTCTCGGCGGCGATGGACGTGTTCGGCACGCAAGGCTATGAGGGTGGGTCGATGCGCGAGATCGCCTCACGCGTGGGCGTCTCGGAGCCGGCGATCTACCGTCACTTCTCGGGCAAGGAGGCGCTGTTTCTGGCGCTGCTGCGCTTGGGTGCCGGGCGCGCCCGCGAAGAGGCCTACGCCCTGATCGACTCGGTGGAGCCCCCCGACCTCGGCGCGCAGATCCTCGCCGCGATCGCCAACCGTCGGCGTGCGGTGCGCCTCTATGCGCCGCTGCTTCGCACGGTGCTACCGGCCGCTGCCAGAAACGAGGGCTTCCGCAACGAGTTTCGCGACGTGATGGTCGAGCCGTTGCGACGCAAGCTCGTCGCCAAGGCCGAGCAGGTCGACCGCTTCATGGGAGTCAAGGACGCGGACGCCAGCCGAGAAGCCCGCGTCAGAGCCCTGATGTCGCTGCTGGTGGGCTACTTCGTGAGTTCGTTCGTCTTGGGCGACGAAGTCGACGACGCTATCGTGGACGCCGCACTGCGTGTGATGGGATGGGACGAGTAGCCAGGCCCGCGACCGTCAGAAGCGCTGGTAGTGCGTCATGCGTGCCAGCCCCAGCACCGTGGTACGCACCAGCGCCTCGAAGACGATCGTGCGAGATATCTTCGATGCGCCTGCGCGCCGGTCGATGTAGGTGATGGGGACTTCGACGGTGGTGGCTCCTCGGCGCTCCAAGGCGGCAAGCAGCTCGATGAGGAAGCTGTAGCCTTCCGAGCGGATCGAGCGCAGGTCGACCTGTGCCAGCACCGACGCGCGGTAGCAGCGAAAGCCGCTCGTGCAGTCGTGCACGGCAGTGCCCAGCATGGCCCGTGCATACGCGCTGCCCGCCTGCGAGACCGCCTTGCGCACGGGCCCCCAGTCGACCTCGAGATCGCCGCCGGTCACATAACGCGACCCGATCGCCAGATCCGCACCGTCCACGATCGCCGCCATGAGCTCAGGGAGCACGCCGGGGTCATGCGAGAGATCCGCATCCATCGAGGCCACGATGTCGAAACCCTCACTCACGCAGCGGGCGAGGCCTTCCTTGCTTGCAGCGGCGTAACCGCGCGGGCCTTCTCGGCGAAGAAGCGACACTCGCGCATCGCCCGAGGCGATCGAGGCGACGATGTCGCCGGTGCCGTCGGGTGACGCGTCGTCGACGACCAGTACGTGCACGCCGCCGGGCAGCGCGAGCAGGCGCTCGACAAGCGTGCCGATGTTGGCGGCCTCGTTGTAGGTTGGGACCATGACGATGGTACGCACGTGGAACCTCTGCTGGTGCGTGGTTGACGTGCGACAATAGTACCCGAGCCGCGGCTGTGCGCGGCCCGGGGACGCGCCGCCTTGTCCGGGCGGTCCACCCACCACCGAAGGAGCCCATGGCCGCAGTACCCGACACCGTCGATGCGATCTACCGCAGGCACGGCGAGCCGATCCGCTTCCTGGTCGTGGGTGGCTGGAACACCGCGTTCAGCTATGCGTTGTTCGCGGTGATGCTGTGGGGGCTCGAGCCGCTGCTGGCTCCGCTGTCCGGCTCCGATGTGGCCACAACCGCCTGGGTTGGCGAGCACTACTATCTCATCGTGCAGTGGCTTGCCTGGGCGATCGCGGTGTGGCAGTCGACGTGGACGTTCAAGGTGCTGGTCTTCCACTCGAAAGGCCACTTCCTCGCCGAGGTGTGGCGGTCTTACTTCGTCTACCTGCCCCTGCAGGGCTTCAGCTCGCTGTCGCTATGGCTGCTCGTGAGCAAGGCGGGCCTGCACCCGCTCGCTGGTCAGCTCGTGACGGTGGGTGTGGCCGCGGTGCTGTCGTACGTTGGCCACAAGTACTTCACCTTCAAAGCCACCGAGCAGACCGCCGACTGAGCCACCGGTCGCCGCACTCGGCCAGCCGTTCGATGTGGCGAGACCCCGGTCGGCTGCCTTGCGCCGGCGCTCAGCCCGCCAGCACCGAGCGCGCTGCGAGCACCCCGCTCGCGCCGGCCTGGATCAGCCCGCGGGTGATGCCCGCTCCGTCACCGGCGGCATAGAGCCCCGAGATGCCGGTGCGCATACCGGCGTCGACTTCGAGCCTTGATGAGTAGAACTTCACCTCAACGCCGTAGAAGAACGTGTTGGGGCCGGCGATTCCCGGCACCAGCACGTCGAGCGCCTCGATGAACTCGATGATGTCGGTCAGATGGCGGTACGGCAGAACCGCCGAAAGGTCGCCGGGCGTCGCCTTGGGCATCGTGGGCGAGATGAGTGACTGGGCCATGCGCTCGGGCGTCGAGCGCCTTCCGGCCTTCAGGTCCGAGTAACGCTGGACCAAGATTCCGTCGCCCAGCAGGTTGGCGAGCTTGGCCACCGACCGCCCGTAGGTGATGGGGTCATCGAACGGCTCGGTGAAGCGCTGGCTCACCAGCACCGCGAAGTTGGTGTTGGGTGTGCGCTGCTCCTTCTCGGCATAGCTGTGGCCGTTGACGGTGACCACGTCGCCATAGCTCTCCGTCGAGACTTCGCCGTAGGGGTTCATGCAAAACGTGCGCACCGCGTCCCCGAACGCCTTGGTGTGATAGACGAGCTTCGCCTCGTAGAGCGGATCGGTCAGTCGCTCCATCACCGGCGCGGGGCATTCGACGCGCACGCCTATGTCGACCGCGTTGTTGGTGAGCTTGAGCCCCAGGGCCTTGGCTTGGGCGGTGAGCCAGTTGGCTCCCTCGCGTCCCGGCGCCACGACCACGGCCGGGGCGTGGGCTTCGGAGCCGTCCGAGAGCTCGACGCCGCTGACGGTGCCATTGGCCGCGAGAATGCGTACGGCACTTGTCTCGGTCCGGATGTCGACGCCTTGCTTGGCAAGATGCACCCGCATCTCATCGAGCACCTGCGGCGAGCGATCGGTCCCCAAGTGCCGGATGGGCATGGGCACCAGCCGCATACCTGCCAGCGTGGCATCGTGTTGCAGGCGCGTGGCGGTCTCGGCGTCGGGGCCGTGGATCTGCTCGGTCGCCCCGAACTCGAGCCACAGCTTGTCCGAGTAGTCGATCAGGCTCTCGAGCTCGCTGCGCTCGAGGTAATCCGAAAGCCAGCCACCCACCTCCGGCGTCAAAGTGAGCTTGCCGTCCGAGAA
>CAYXQU010000087.1:0-7250 GCA_964467305.1 uncultured Eubacteriales bacterium | reverse complement strand
CCCTGGAAGCCCCCGCCTGGTGAAGCGTGCCCGTTCAAGATCACGTAGATCGCGAATAGCGCGATGAAGGGCGCAGCAAGCCGAACCACGAAACGCACCACGGGACTCGCGGGCGTCGTCTTGGGGTCGGCGTGACGGGTCGAGCGCGACCGTGCGGCCGGAATCAGCACCACGAGGCCGGCCGCCAGCGCCGTGAAGATGACGCTGACTTCGCCGGCGGTGTCCAGACCGCGATAGTTCAGGATGACGCCCGTGACGAGGTTCTCGGCGCCGGCCTCTTCAACGCCGGCCTCGACGTAGCGAGCCGACACCCTGGTGTGCACCGGAGTCCCCGGGTCACCATGAGGAGGCAGGGCTGCCACTGCTATGAGCAGCGGGATAGCCGCGATGATGAGCAGCGCTGCGACGAGTGCCTTCTTCACTTCTCTCGCCTCGCCGTCTTGCTGATGGCGACAAGGAACAGCACGGTGGTGATTCCCGCACCCACGGCGGCTTCGGTCATCGCGACGTCAGGCGCCCCCCGGAGCTGCCACAGCAGGCACAGCACGAGGCTATAGGCCGAGAAGATGATCGCGGCTGCCAGAAGGTCTTTGGTCCGAGCGACTGCGAGCGCGATGGAGACCAGCAGCACCAGCAGCAGCACATCGAAGATGACGCTCACTGGCGATCACCTTCCTCGCCAAGATGCCGGGGGGCGAGCCCGGTTCGGTGTGCCGCACGCGCGAGGGCATGTCCCGACGTGGGGCTGAAGATCAGTACCAGCGCAGCGAGTACCGCGATCTTCCAGGTCGATGGATCCGGGCCGCTGAGGATCGCGAGGGCCACAAGCAGTGAGCCGGCGCCCACCGTGTCGCACTTAGTGGCGGCGTGGGTGCGGCAGTAGAAGTCGGGCAGGCGCAGAAGCCCCAAGGTGCCCGCGAAGAAGAAGATCGCCCCGACGAGCGCGAACACGATCGTCAACACCGTGAAGCTCAACGCAGCTGCGTTCATGACCAGTCACCCTCAAGTCGACCGGTCTCAAGGAACCGGCCGACCGTGATGGTCAAAACGAAGTTCAGCAGACCGTAGACCAGCGCGACGTCCACGAGGAAGCTTCGCTCGAACAGCATCGCGAGCACCACCAGCACGACAAGCGTCTTGGTCACCACGATGTTCACCGCAAGGATGCGATCGACGACCGTCGGCCCGCTGTAGGCGCGATACAGGCAGGCCAACGCGTTGACGAGCAGAAAGATGGCGATGCCCCAGAGCAGCGCGTCCATGGTGCTCACTCCTCAAATACGCGAGCGACTCTTCGCTCGAGCTCCCCACTGGCGATCTCGTCTGCGAACCGCTCCGCCAGGCAGTGGATCAAGAAGGTGTCACCGTCGAGGTCGACGGTGAGGGTGCCCGGTGTCAACGTGATCGAGTTCGCGAACGCGATCCGTGAGATATCGCGTTTGAACGAGGTCCGGTGGCTGATCAGGACGGGCCGGATGGGCATCCGCGGA
This sequence comes from uncultured Eubacteriales bacterium, assembly GCA_964467305.1. GTDB lineage: Bacteria > Actinomycetota > Coriobacteriia > Anaerosomatales > PHET01 > CAVPCY01. The sequence continues at coordinate 5,760 of CAYXQU010000087.1, read as the reverse complement.
TCGAGCACTACCTCGGCGACCTGGATGGCGGCCTGCACGATGCTCGCGAACAGGTGGACCAGGTAGAGAAGGAAGCTCCCTGTCTGGCGCACGGTGAGCACGGGTGCGTCTTCGGGCCACAGAAACACCGCAGACCACCCGCCGAGCAGCGCGGCGAGCACGACACCGATCGCGAGATCCACCGCATGGGTCGATCCCGTGATCGCCACCCAGAAGAGGAACAGCGGTATGGCGGCCCTCAGGGCCTTCATCACGTCGCCTCCGGTGCCCTTGCCAACCGCGCGTTGCCGAGAAGCTCGGCATCGACCGTCTGGCGGGAGGTGGCTGTGCGGACCTCCCCCAAGCGGGTCCGGGCGACCGACAGCAGCTGTGCCGCGCTCGTCGCGTCGCGCGGGTACTCGGCGAACGCGACGGCAACCGCAACGTGAGTGGTAGGTTCGAGAGCGTCGCCCTCGAACTCGGTCGCCGTGACCGCTTCCTCGACGCGCGCCGCGACAAGTGCGGCATGGGCGCTGTCGGTAGCAGGCAGAATCGCAGCGAAGCCAGATGCCGCGTGACGGCCTACCAGGTCGGTCTCGCGCAGCACCAAACGCAGAATCTCAGCGACGCGCACGAGCAGCAGGTCGGCCTTGATGCGGCCGAACTTGCGATGGAACTCGGCCAGACCGGGGAGATCGACCAGCATGCACACGCAGTTCGCGTCGTAGCGCGCGCACCGGCGCACCTCCTCTGCCAACCGTTGTTCGATCCGGTCGGCAGTCCACGCCCCGGTCACTGTGTCACGCGTGGAGTCCAGTGCGAGCAGGTCGGCTTGTCTTTGGTACCGCCGCGCTTGCACGCCGATGACGGCACCGGATAGCGCACATGCCGCCAGCCCCACGGCAAGTTCGGCGATCGGCGGGGCGGCGTACATGCCGCTGTATGCAAGCAGCGTGACGAGCGCTGCAGTGATAGCGACGCTCAGAGCAGCACCGCTCACATGGTAGGCGTGAGACGCAATCACGATGGGCACGATGTAGAGGGGCCACAGAGACGCGAGATCGCGCGTGATCACGATCAGCGTGGTGGCGACAAGCCCCGTGATGGCGACCGCGAACAGCCATGCGAGGTGCGCGCCGATCCTTCGCCGTTCGCCATCCGACATACGCGACTCCACCCTCTCGCGATCACACGAATGGCAACGCGCGGGTTTGCGAGCATCATCAGGTGCGAGCGAAGCGCCAGTCGTGAGTCGGCTCCCCGGGAATCACAGGGCACGTGTCCCTATCAGGTGTATGCCCCTTTGGAACTCCCCCACACGAGACCAGGGACGACCGGCCAACGAACGAGGATGCGGTTCGTGCGCCCGAGCATGCTCCGCTACGGCTTGAGCTTCGCGATGTTGCCCGAACGAGTGACCTTGGTGCCGCGCGCCTTGGACGTGCGTTTGATGATCTTGATGATCCGCTTGGCTCCTGAGCCCTTCTGCACCACGGGCCTGCCGTTGGTGATCCGCACGGGCACCGCCGTCACCTTCGACACCCCTTTCGGGCTGAGCGTGGCGCGCAGGATCATCGAGTCTCGGCCCATCTGGCTGCCCGGCGAGAACACGAAGTTGCCCAGCGAGTAGGCGATGAGGCCCTTCTTGTAGAACTCGACCCCTTGGATCACGTGCGGATGGTGCGACAAGACCAGGTCTGCTCCGCTGCGAATCGCCGCGCGCCCGTCGGCCACCTGCCGGCGATTGGCGCTGAAGTCCTTCTCGATGCCCCAGTGAAACGACACGATCACGTAGTCGGCCTTCTTGCTCGCCGCCTTGATCGCCTTGTTCACGGCCTTCCGATTCATCGTGTACGCCGTGCCCGAACGAGACGATGTCGCTCTGAAATTGCTGGGGCCGATCTGCGAGAAGCCGAGGAACGCGATCTTGGCGCCGTTGCGCTCGATGATCGCCGGCTTCCACGCCGCCTTCTTGTTCTTGCCCGCACCCGCATGGGCGATCTTCGCCTTGTCGAGGTTCTTGATGGTGTCCTTGAGCGCCGTCGAGCCGTAGTCGCGCGCGTGGTTGTTGGCGAGGCTCAGGAAGTCGAAACCTGCGTAGGTGAGCCCTTTGACGGCGCGCGGGGTTCCTCGGAAGGTGAAGGCCTTGCCGGGAACCGGCCTGCCACGCTTCGACAGTGAGGTCTCGAGGTTGCCAACGGTCACATCGGCGGCCTTGAGGATCTTGCGCGTCGAGGAGAAGGGCGCTTTGGGACCCTTGGATCGGACAAGCCTGCCTGCGGAGCCTGAGAACATGATGTCGCCCACAGCAGCCACGGTGATGGTGGGGGGCTCCGATGCCGCTGGGGTGGCCGCGTTGGCCTGTGCCGGCGTCGCGGCGACAAGCAGCACTGCGATGGCAAGCGTCACCAACCGCAGCGCGACCGGGTTGTGCAGCGAGCGCCTCGAGTGCTTGTCCACGTGTTCCGCCTCCATCCCTGAGAAGCGCGGGGCCCCGGCTGAACCGCCGAGGCCCCACAAGTGTCTGCCGCTTGTCGCGAGCGTGCAAGTACTGGCACGCCGCTACTTGATCGTCACCTTCTGCTTGCTCGCGTAGACCTTGTTGTTCACGCCCGACTTCGCCGGAACGTACCAGCGGTAGTACCGGACGCCCTTGGACTTGATCTTGAAGCTCTTGGAGACCTTACCGGTCGATCCGGTCTTGAGCTTGTAGGTGTTCTTCCAACCGCTCTTACCGTTCTTGCTGGTCTGCAGGTAGACCGTCCTGCTCGCCAGCGGCGTGCCCATCCAGCCCTTGATGGTCGCCGAGAGCTTGTACTTGGCGACCCCGCCCTTGCGCTTGTAGGTGAGCTTGGAAGACGTGGGGCTACGCTTGATCGACGGCGTGAACACCGTACGCGCAAGCGACACGTTGCGTGTCGAGGTGGCGTTGGCCACTACACTTACGCCCGTGAGGGTCTTGCTCACGTACCCGGCCTTCGCGTACGTGACCGAGTAGGTGCCCACCGGGACACCTGTCACGGTGTAGTAGCCGCTCGCGTTCGTGTAGGCCGTAGGGCGCGAGCCCACTTTGACGGTCGCTCCGCCGATGCCCACGCCGTTATGGGTGAGCCGTCCGCTGACAGCGCCCGGCTTCTTGGCAAGTGAGACGTTGCGTGTCGTGGTACCGCCCGGCGCCACAACGAGACCGGAGATCGTCTGCGAGTAGTGCCCCGACTTGGAGTACGTCGCCGAGTAGGTCCCGGGCGCAACACCGCTCACCGAGTACGTACCGTTCGACGCCGTGGTCACCGACGGGTATGGCCCCACCTTGACCGTTGCGCCTGCGACCGCCACTCCCCCGCTCGTGACCTTACCGGTCACCGTGCCCGGCATGGGGGCCAGTGCGACATCCTGGGTGGTTGTCGCATCCGCGGTTACGGTGAGACTCGCGACCGTCTGCGAGTAGTAGCCCGGCTTGGAGTAGACCACCGAGTAGGTTCCGGGCGGCACTCCGGCGATGCTGTAGGTGCCGTCTGCCGCGGTGGTGACGGCCGGACGATCGCCGGCCTTCACCGTCGCGCCCGAAAGCGGCGAACCGTCCGAGGTGACCATGCCCATCAGCGTTCCGCTCTCGACGTCAGCGAGCACGTCGATCAGCGTAGCCGCGGCGTTCACCCGGCCGCCGGTGACGCAGAGCCCCGACAGTCCGGCTTTCGCGTCCACCGAGTCCATGATCGCCTGCTTGAGAGCAGCAGTCGTCAGATCAGGGCGAACCGAAAGTGCGAGTGCCGCCACTCCCGAGACGTGCGGAGTCGCCATGGATGTGCCGTTGTAGCTGTCGTAGGCGGTGGAGTAGTCGGTGCCGGGCTGCTGGGAAACGACGGAGAGGTCATCGATCCAGACGCCGTCCCAACCCTGCGCGGAGCTGATCGAGCCGTCGGATTCCACGTCGAACGATAGCCGGACACCCGACTGTCCGGCGAGGCCGCTCAAGTCCAGATCAAGAGGAACGAAGCCGCCGCTGTCACCGGTGCCGTAGCCGATCAGAACCCATCCCGTGGATGGAGACCAGGCGTAGATGTCCAGGAAATCGAAGCCATTCTCGAGGTCAAGCCAAGCCTGGCCACGGAGCCGGTAGTGACCACCGGCGGGCAGATTGAGCGACTTGCTCGTCTTCAGCTCGATAGTCTCGTACTGGTTGTTGACGTACCCGACGTTACCCGCTGCGGTCGACGCCGAGACATACCGCACGCCCGACAACGACCAGGGCTTTGAGGCGACCTCGTACGACAACACATCCCAGTTCGCCCAGCTATCGAAGCGGTCGGTGAACAGGGTCGCGGCATCCTCCAACGGGGCGGGAACCGTGCTGAGGATTCCCACGCCTGGTGCGAAGACATCGACGGCAGTGGCTCCGGTGTTCGAGAAGTCCGCGGCGACGTCATCGTCGTCGGTCGCACCTACGGTGAGGATGTTGGCCAGGTTGTATGCACCCGGATAGAACGGTGTGGTGTCGCTATTCGTCGCGTTGTTGCCCGCGGCGAACACCGCAAGCCCATCGAACGCTGCGATCGCGTCGTACTCGGCCTGATCGAAGTCGTACTCTCCGCCCCAAGAGTTGCTCGCGATGCGCACGCCTTGATCCTGCACGTACTCGAACGCCTTGATCGCCGTCTCAGTTGAACCGTAACCCTGGGCGTCGAGGATCTTGACCGCCATGATCTTGACGTTCCAGTTGACGCCCGCCACACCAAGCCCGTCATCGCCCCTGCCACCGATGGTGCCGGCGCAGTGTGTGCCGTGAGCGTTGTCATCCAAAGGGTCCCCGTCGCTGTTGACGGTATCGGCACCGTGGACGTCGTCAACGTAGCCGTTGAAGTCGTCATCGATTCCGTTGTCCGGAATCTCATCCGGGTTCACCCACATGTTGCCCGCGAGGTCGGGGTGGTTGTAGTCGACTCCCGTGTCGATGACCGCCACCACGATGTCACTGGAGCCGGTGGTCACGTCCCACGCCTCTGGCGCATCGATGTCGGCATCGACTGTCCCGCCGCTCTGACCAGTGTTGTTCATGCCCCACAGCTGCGTGAAGCTCGTGTCGTTCGGGGTCTTGAGCATTCGCTTGCGATAGTTGGGTTGCGCGTACGCCACCAAGGGGTCGCGCTCGTAGGCGGCGATCGCATCTTCGACGGCAACGCCGGGCTTCAGCTTGGCCTTCATCAGGCCCGGTACCTTGCGGCTGATCCGCTCACCGTTGCGCGCGCCGGCTTTGGTGGTCGCGGCAGAACGCTGAGTGGTGGTGGCTCCGTCCTTGAATCGGACGATGACCTCACCCGGGACGTACTCGCCCTGTCCTGCCAAGGAGATCCCAACCCCCCGCTCTCCCGTCAGGCCCTGTGGAGCCGGCGAGACCGCTCCTGATGCCAGGTCAAGCTTGGGGCTCTTGCGCTCTGCGGCACCAGCGCCGCCGGGCAGCAGCCCGAACACCATCACCGCGGCCAATAACGCCGCCAGTGCCCCCCTCATCCGCTTACGAACCCTCACGATCGCCTCCCCATGTAGTAACACCTCTGACCGAGACACCCGATCTACCCACCCGTCCGAAACGACGGCCCCTGTAGGCGTAGGCGGGTGCAACGCCTCATGATATCCCGCACATGCGGGTGGATGAGCCGTATCTTTCTTGTTTCGGCATTCTGGGGGAGAAAGACAAGCCCCGACCGTGGCCGGGGCTTGTGCTACATGTGGTGCCCCCAAGGGAATTCGAATCCTGATTGTGCTTGTGACTATTGGGACCTA
>CAYXQU010000086.1:0-7266 GCA_964467305.1 uncultured Eubacteriales bacterium | reverse complement strand
GCGGTAGACCGGCTGGGCGCCTTGTTCGCCGTGGTCGCCGCGGTCCTGTGGCTCGTGACCACGGTGTATGCGACGGGCTACATGTCGCACGGGGCCAACAAGGCCCGCTTCTTCGGCTTCTTCGCGGTGTGCGTGGGTTCTGCGATAGGCATCGCGCTATCGGCGAATCTGCTGACGCTGTTCGTTTTCTACGAAGCACTGACTTTGGCCACGTATCCGCTGGTGGTGCATTCCGGCAACGACGCCGCGATCAAGGGCGGACGCACGTACCTGGCCTACGCTCTGACCGGCGGAACCGCGCTCGCCCTTGGCGTGATCTGGCTGTACTCGCTGGGCGGCGGCGTCGATTTCGCCGCCGGTCCTGTGCCGCAGTCCATTGTCGTGGCGCATCCCGCGCAACTTACGATTATCTTTGCCTTGCTCATGGCGGGCTTCGGCGTCAAGGCGGCGCTGTTTCCCGGTCACGGGTGGCTACCCGCCGCGATGGTGGCACCTGCGCCGGTGAGCGCGCTGCTGCACGCGGTCGCCGTGGTCAAGGCCGGCGTCTTCGGGATCGCCCGGGTCGTGTTGGATGTGTACGGTTTCGAGACCGGCGAGGCATTGGGGGTGCTGGGTCCGCTGGCTGCACTGGCCGCGTTCACCATCCTGTTCGCCTCGGTGCGCGCGCTGGCGCAAGACGACATCAAGAAGCGGCTCGCGTATTCGACCATCGGTCAGCTCAGCTACATCGTGCTCGGGCTCGCGCTGGGCACACCGGTGGCTGCTGCAGCAGCGGTGGCACACCTCGCCCACCACGCCGTCTTGAAGATCACGATGTTCTTCACGGCGGGTGTCTTGGCCGAGGAACTCCATATCAAGCGGGTCAGTCAGATGGATGGCGTGGGGCGCCGGATGCCGCTGACTATGATTGCGTTCACCGTGGCCGCCTTGGGCATCACCGGCGTGCCGCCCATTGCGGGGTTCGTCACCAAGTGGGGACTGGGCACAGGTGCGCTCGACAGTGTGGGCGTGTGGCCGCTTGTGGTTCTCGCGGCGAGCACGCTTCTCAACGCCGCGTACTTCATGCCCATGCTGGGACGCGCGTGGTTCGGCAGGCCACCCGCCGAGTACGGCACGCACCGTGGGTTCGAGGGGGACAGGCGCATGGTGCTGCCCTTGGCACTCACCGCGCTCGCAGGCCTTGTCTTCGGACCGCTGGCCGGATTGCCGTGGTCACCGGCGAGCTGGGCTGCCGTCACGGTGGGTGCAGCTCCATCCGCCGTCGTTCCTTGGGCTGCTGGTGACTTCACGCTGGATCGGACGGGCGCGCTGTTCTCTGTTCTCGCGGTGATCGTATGGCTCGCTTCGGCGATCGCCTCATGGCGGGTGCATGCGACCCACCGTAGCCGGTTCTGGACGTTTCTCGCTCTGTCGGCTGCAGGCTCGGTCGTGCTCGCATTCGCCACCGGACCAGCGGTGTTCTACGCGGCGTTCTCGGTGATGGCGCTCAGCGCCTACGGTCTGGTGGCGCAGGACGGGAATCAAGAGGCACATCGTGCAGGGCGCGCGTATCTGGCGTTCACGCTGGTGGCCGAGGCGGTTGTGCTCAGCGGTCTGCTGATCGGTGCGCAGTCGGCTGCAGTGGCTTCGACGTCGTTCGCGCACGGGCTCGTATGGTCACCATGGCGCGGTCTGGGCATCGCTGCCCTGCTCGTCGCGTTCGGCATCAAGGTCGGGATGCCGCTGCTGGGCGGCTGGATGCCCATCGCATACGGCGCGACCCCGCGTGGCGTGGGGGCGGCCGTGGCGGGTGTCGTGTCGTCCGCGGGAGTGCTTGGCATGATCCGGTTCATGCCCGGCGGGGTCGTGGATCTGCCCCGGTGGGGAGCGATCGTGATGGCCGCGGGCGTGGTCGCGGCGTTCTACGGTGCCATCGCAGGTGTGGTGCAGCGTGAGCCCCGGCATGTTCTGGCGTATTCGAGCATGAGCCAGTTCGGACTCATGACCATAGGCGTGGGTGCGGGGCTCTCGGTCCAGCGCTTGTGGCCGGCGGCAGTGGCCGCGATCGCGGTCTATGTCGTACACCACGGGTTGGCCAAAGCCGCGCTATTCGCCGGCGATGACGCCGTGGGTGCTTCCGGTTCTCGACGCATCGGTATCGGTCTGGCCTTGCCGGCGCTCGCGCTGGCGGGACTTCCGCTGACGAGTGGCGCTATCGCGAAGGTCGCGCTCAAAGGCGTGGTGGCCGAGGCACCCGCGTCGTGGGCGCACTTCCTCGAGATCGCCTTGCCGCTTGCGGCTGTCGGAACCACCGCACTCATGGCGCGCTTCATCTACCTTTCGGTACGGCGCTCTGTCGCTGACTACTCGGGATCGCGTGTTTCGCCCGTGCCAGGCCTCATCGGCTTCGGACTCCTTCTGCTTACAGTGGGAGGGTTGCTGTGGGTCATCCCGGACGAGGCGGTGCGTTACGCCGCTCACAAGTCACTGACCGGCCACTACCTGTGGGTGCTTGGCTGGCCGGTTGCGGCGGGCGTGGTGCTGTCTGCGGCCGTGTTCGCCATGAGGGGAGTCTTCGGCAGGCTTGTGGGCGTAGTTGAGCCGGGCGACGTGTGGGCCGCACCGCTGCGCGCCTTGGACGATTCGTGGGTGCGCTACCAGACAGGTCTTGCCAAGGAGACGCCCGCGCCGGCGGCCCCACGCAGCGCCACCGGCGGAATCGGTCGCTTCGTTCGGTGGGCGGGATCGGTGGAGCGGCAGGTTCTCACCTGGTCGGTCGCGTCGACCGCGATCGTCGCGCTGGCGGCGCTCGCGCTGCTGCTCTCCCTCTGAGGTGTGCGTGGGAGTGCTGGACACACGACGTTCGTGACGGTACAATCCCCGAGCTAATCGAATACTGCTAAGCGGGACCCCGCCCCAGAACACGGGGCGAGACATACAGGTCCCCACCATCGCGGCGCCGAAGGGCTGCTGCCTGGTCGATGAGAACGCGCGGTGAAGCACGCGACCCTATCCAGGGACGCCGCTTCCTTCGTGAGCTTGCTCCCGTCGGCCATCGGTTGCCGCGGGAGTTTTTTGTTTGTGGTGACGGATCGTCTTGTCCGTCCAAAGGAGAACGACACGGAGGTGAGCTGCCTATCAGCAGCACCGAGTACAGGCTCAATGACCGGATTCGCGCGGCGAAGTGCCGGCTTATCGGCTTCGACGGCAGCCAGCTTGGCATCTTTGCCATGGCTGATGCGCTCAGGATCGCCGATGAGCAGGGATTCGATCTTGTCGAGATCGCGCCCAACGCTGACCCCCCGGTCTGCAAGATCATGGACTTCGGCAAGTTCAAGTACGAGCAGTCGATGAAAGACAAGGCTGCGCGCAAGAACCAGTCCAAGGTCGAGATCAAGGAAATGAAGTTCCGGCCCAAGGTCGACAAGCATGACTACGAGACCAAGAAGAAGCACATCCTGCGCTTCTTGGACGCGGGTGCCAAGGTCAAGGTCACGATCATGTTCCGCGGTCGCGAGATGGCCCACCCTGAACTGGGGCTCAACATCCTTGAGAAGCTTGCCGGCGAACTCGCAGAGCTCGCCATCATCGAGAACCAGCCAAAGCTGGAGGGACGCAACATGCACATGCTGATCTCTCCGCTGAAGAAGGCCCCCGAGAAGGCGGCCAAGTCCGAAGACAGCGAGGCCGCGACCGAAGAAGCGGCCGACACCGAATAGGGAGGTAGGGCACACGATGCCTAAGCAGAAGACTCACAAGTCGAGCGCCAAGCGCTTCCGCGTGACCGGCACCGGCAAGATCATGCGTGGCAAGGCGTTCAAGAGCCACATCCTGGAGCACAAGAGCCCGAAGCGTAAGCGGGGCTTCCGCCAGGAGACCGAGGTCGCGAAGTGCGATACCGCGGTCGTCAAGCGCAACCTCGGACTGCAGTAAGCAGCCCATCACCTCATCCCCTCGAACCAAAGCAAGGAGTGATCGGCTATGCCTCGCGTGAAGCGCGCAGTGTCGGCCAAGAAGAAGCGCCGCACCGTACTGACCCGTGCCAAGGGCTACTACGGCAACAAGAGCCGCAGCTACAAGGCTGCCAAGGAGCAGGTGCAGCACTCGCTGCAGTACGTCTACCGTGACCGTCGCAACAAGAAGCGTGAGATCCGCCGCCTGTGGATCACCCGCATCAACGCCGCCGCCCGCCTCAATGGGCTGTCCTACTCGGCGTTCATGCATGGGCTCAAGCAGGCCGGCGTCGTTCTGGACCGCAAGGTCCTGGCAGACATGGCCGTCCATGATGCAGGCAGCTTCGCCAAGCTCGCTGAGGTCGCCAAGAAGGCCGCTGCCTAAGCGAGCCGGTGTAGCCGGGCCAACGAGCCGGTGTGGCCGGGCCAAGGTCGCCCACGTGGCGAGCCCACCGTGCGAAATGAAAGACCCCGCGATCCGCGGGGTCTTTTCGTTTGCTTGACAAGCGCTGGGTAAGCGGTCGGTAGGCACCTCGCGGTAGGTTCGACAGCGGCTGGGAGGCGCCACCAGCCGACCATTCGAACCGTGCATCGCCACGTTCCGCGTGCGATGCCACCACCCAAGGAGGGACACCATGATCAGAAAGGTGCTCACTACGCTTGCCGGCGCCGTATTGGCCCTGTCGATCGGCGCTGCCGGCGCCTACTTCACCACTCAGGTGCAGGTCGCAGACAGCATCATCCGAAGCGGCACGGTCGCCATCTCAACAGAACCCACCACCGCACCCTTGGGGATCGACGCGCTTGCGCCCGGAGCGACCGAGGTCCGCACCTTGTCGGTCGTGAACGACGGGAGCCTGCCATCGGACGTGATCGTCACGCCGTCGAAGAAGGCAGGCATCACCGAGTTCTACAATGCCCTGACGTGCCGCGTGACGTGCGGTGGCGCCGAGCTGTACAACGGGCCGATGTCGGCGATGCGCACCGCTGCGATCCGCGTGGCCCCCGGTGCGCGTGCTGAGATGCGCTTCGAGATCGCGTTGCCGGCCACGGTGGGCAACACCCTTGCCGATGACTACGTGAAGCTGTCGCTGTACGTCGACGCCGAACAGGCACACTGATGGGGGAGCGGCTGAGGGCGCTGGTCGCCCCGACGCTCGCGTATGTCGTGCTCGCGGGGTTGATCGGCGCCTTCATCACCATGTACCTGCCGGTGCGAGTCGAGGGCGGTTCCATGAGTCCGGCACTCGTGCCCGGCGACATCGTGGTGGTTTCTCGGCACGCTGCGCCCCGTGTTGGCGACATCGTGCTGTTCGAATCCGGTGTGAGCGAGATTCTGCACCGTGTCGAGCGGGTGATGCCGGGTGGCCGTATCGTGACTCGCGGCGACGCCAACCCCGTCCATGATGTGGTACCAACCTCGCCGGCGAGTGTCAGGGGAGTGGCGGTGCGTGTCATCCCGTTGGGAAGGCTGCTTGCGCGGTGGCGCTAGGCGTTGCGGGTGCGCTACACTGCCTGCTCTGAACCGAATAGTACGCGGCGTAGACGGAGAAGACGCTTTCGCAAGCTGCACCACCGATCAGAGAAGGGCCCCCAGTGCTGAAAGGGCCGTACGGTCAGGTGTGCGAGGCGGTTCGCTTCACGAGCCACGATCTGAAGGGCGCTCGCGCGCCTGAGTAGGAGAGTCGGATCCCCCGATATCGGGACGACGTGCGGTGAGATGCCCGCCTGCCACCCGTATCGTCGGGTGGCGCGTAAGGGGGCTTCGCGTTGCGGGGTCAACCAAGGTGGTACCGCGAGAGCCGGGCTCTCGTCCTTGGGCATATGCCCAATGGCGGGCTCGGCTCTCTTCTCTTGTCCCTGGCACCGAAAGGTTCGAGAGGCGAAACGCGGCTGTTGCACGAGGCTGAACAGGGAAAGGGGCATCCCCACGATGGGTGTCGTAGAAGAACTGATCGAACAGAAGTCGGCAGGGCTCGCCGCCGTCGAAACGGCTGTGGATCTCGCCGCCCTCGATGCGGTACGGGTGGCCTATCTGGGCAAGAAGGGCTCGCTCACCGGCGTGCTTCGCGGTCTGGGAACTCTCTCGCCCGAGGAGCGGCCCGCCGTGGGCAAGACCGCAAACGACGTCCGCGTGGCGCTCGAAGAGGCGATCGAGGCACGCAAGGTCGTGCTGTCCGCCGCCGAACTCGAGAACCGGATCGCCGCAGGCGCGGTCGATGTGACGCTGCCCGGGCGTAGCCATCCGGTTGGCAGCAAGCATCTGATCAACCGCATCACCGCGGAGATCATCGAGATATTCGTGGGGCTGGGCTACCTGGTCGCCGAAGGCCCAGAGGTGGAACTCGAGTACTACAACTTCACCGCCCTGAACCATCCTCCACAGCACCCGGCACGAGCGGCCACAGATACGTTCTATATCCGTGACCTCTCCGGCGATGAGTTCGACGGGCCTGAGCCAAGCGGTGTGCTTCTGCGTACCCACACCTCACCGGTCCAGGTGCGTACCCTCGAGAAGATGGCGCCCCCGCTGTACGTGCTGGCACCGGGCAAGGTCTATCGGCGCGATGTCGCCGACCCCAGCCACCTGCCGCAGTTCACCCAAGTCGAGGGGATCGTCGTCGACGAGGGGATCACCTTCGCTGACCTCAAGGGGACCTTGGACCACTTCGTCAAGGAGATGTTCGGTCCCGACCGCAAGACCCGGTTCCGCCCGCACTTCTTCCCGTTCACCGAGCCGTCGGCTGAGGTCGACGTGTCGTGCGGCATCTGTGACGGAGCCGGCTGCCGGTTTTGCAAGAACACCGGCTGGCTGGAGATCTTGGGATGCGGGATGGTCGACCCCAACGTGTTCGGCTTCGCCGGGATCGACCCCGAGCGCTACACCGGATTCGCGTTCGGACTTGGTGTCGAGCGCATCGCTGCGCTGAAGTACAACGTGCCCGACCTGCGCATGCTCGTCGAAGGAGACATGCGATTCCTGCGGCAGTTCTGACGAGCAACCGTTCGCCGGCGCAGAAGCTGCCCGGCGCGACGTCCTACCGAAAGGACCCTTTTCGATGCGTGTCTCACTGAAATGGCTTGGCGAGCTCGTACCGGTGGAGCTGTCCTCCACGCAGCTCGCTGACCGTCTCGACATGACCGGAACGGCCGTCGAGGCGATCCACTCGACCGGAGAGCAGTTCGACGGTGTGGTCGTCGGCCTGATCGTGGCCAAAGATCGCCACCCGGAGGCCGATCGCCTGTGGGTGACCTCGGTAGACGTGGGTGACGGAACCATGCGGCAGATCGTGTGCGGCGCACAGAACTTTGAGGCCGGCGACAAGGTCCCGGT
>CAYXQU010000085.1:0-7341 GCA_964467305.1 uncultured Eubacteriales bacterium | reverse complement strand
TACGCCTTGTCCGAGCCCATGGCGCGGTATGCCACCGCGAGCGCGTAGTGAACGTCGGCCGCGTCACGCCTGAGGATCAGCGCCTCTTTGAAGTTGGCGGCCGCCTCCTCGTAGTTGCCCTGCTCGTAGAGCGCGGTGCCCAGATAGAAGTACGCCGTCTCCAAGGTGTCCTCGCCGCCGGTGGGCAAGTCGTTCTTGATGAGCTCGATGATGCGGCGGTAGTACTTCTCACCTTGCTCCCAGTCCTGCTGGGTCAACGCGAGAAAGCCGATTCCCGAGATCGCCGGGACGAACTGGTCGTTGACCGCCAGGATCGCTTCGTACTGTTCTTGTGCATCGCGGTCGCGCCCGGCGACCGCATAGGCCTGGGCGAGACGCATCCGGGCGTTGAAGTCGTTGGGGGCCTTCCTGACGTTGGCCTCGAGTTCGATGATCGCCCGGGTCACGGGAGCCGAGGCCTTGACGACCTGCCGACTCGCCCACACCGAGTACCCCAACCATGCGCCGAGAACGACGACGACCACAGCGATGGCGGCGATCGCCACATCGAGCGGTCGCACTCGCTTGTAATCGAGCACGCGATACTCCCTTACACCGGTGGTCGTCGAAGCCTGCCGGGGCTCGAAGAATCGGACCACATGCTCGGCTGCGTTGTGCGCCGAGCGTTGCATCTTGTCTCAGGTGACACTGCCACGTTCTTGCCAACGCCACTGCAGGTTGCGTGCCTAGACGTTGATATCCGTGTGACAACGGATGCAAAGCGACACTCCGGGCCACGGAGCGATCTGCCTGTTCTGCAGGTCGAGCGCGCCGTGGCAACCGTAGCAGAGTCTGACATCATGGCCCGCCTCTGCCAACGCATCGGTACCCGAAGAACCTTGGTGATTCTGTGAAGACGCCGATGTCGAGAAGCCTATGTGGCAGTCGTCGCAGGTGTACGGCTCACCCGTCTGCTCGGCGACGTTGAAGTGCACCGCATGCTCGGCGAAGCCCTTGATCTTGATACCGGTGGCCGGCGTCTGCTTCATCTCGTCGTGGCACGGCGTGCAGTTCTCGGCGATGAGTTCCGCCTGCCGGACAGCGTCATGGTGGCACGACTGGCATGTTGCGCGATCGGTGTGGCACACGTTGCAGTCATCGTTGGAGATGCCCTTGGCGGGCTTGTGATTGCTCAGCCAGCCCACCGGATGCGGCATGGGCGTCTGGTGACACTCGGAGCACGACTTCTGGGTGTGGCACGACGCGCACGCTCCCTTGCCGTCCAGGTACAGCGGCCCGTGTTCGAACTTCCACTCCGCGCGCCGGTGATCATCCGGGATGACCGCCTTGCCCGGCGCGTTGGCGCTGACCTTCTCGCCGGTGTGACACGCGATGCAGAAGTTGCTGGCGTGGCACATCGCGCAGTACTCAGGCTCGCTGTTGGCCCGCTTCGAGTGCTCGCCCTTGATGAACTTGGAGGTGTGGTTCCGAGGAACCAGATCGAACTCCTTAGGGTGGCAGTCGTCGCACTCCTCAGGGGCCACCTTGCCTTGGACTGCATGCTGCAAGCCGTGGCAGCGGTAGCACGAGAGCATATCGGGCTTCACCGTACCTGAAGCCGAGTGCGGGAACTTGGGGTGGCACGCTTCGCACTGGTAGTTGCGGGCAAGATGCTCCGAGTGCGAGAAGATGACGCGCCCGGGTGCGATGTCGTCGATGTCGAAGTGGCAGAAGGCGCATTGGGACATGGTCACCCCGCCGTTGGTGTCGACGGTGATCGACGGGCCCTTAGGCCGTTCGATCACCACGGGGTGATACACCTCGGGCATTGGACCGGCCTCGGGAGCCTGCTCTTCGTGGCACGTGTCGCAGTCTTCGGCGGCCACGTGGCACATCATGCAGGCGTTGACGCCGCTGCCCTGCGCGACTCGCGCGTGCGGCTCCTTCGCCCAGTCCTTGCTGTGGTTCGCGGGACGCAGATCGAACTCCGGGGTGTGGCAGTCCTCGCATGCGGCCGTCGCCAGCTCGCCGCGTGGCCCATGCTGGACACCGTGGCACGCGAAGCAGACCTCCATGGGGATGCGCTCGGCGGCGCCTCCTCGGTGGGGCATCCGCGAGTGGCAGGCATCACAGCTGATGAGGAGGTGGTTGCCGTGGCTGAAGGTGACTCCCGGGATGTCGACCGAGCCAAGATTGAGGTGGCACGGCGCACACTGTGCGGCACTGACGGGCGCCGCCATGTCCAGCGGCTTCTCCTCGACCGCGACACCGCGTGAGACATGCGCAAGCAGGAAGGCGGCCGCGATGACCATCGCGACCACCCCCCAGATCAGTGCTCTTGTGTTGGCGCGGCCCTTCACGTTCGCCGCACGACTCCGTTCCTCCGGGTCATCTCCCGGTGATTCTGGAGATCAAGCGCAGAAGCGGGTTCGCTTCCTGCTCCTTGACCTTCGAGTGGATCAGGGCAGCGGCGCTGGCGCCGAACTGCTCACCGGTCGACGAGTGGCAGCCAGGCGTACCGCATGTATCGGCGATGCGCTCCTCGCTGATCATCGAGTCGGGATCGGACTGCGGAAGGATGCTGTGGGAATCGTGGCAGTCCCAACATGCCGGTGCATCTTGGGCCCCGGCCTTGTAAGCCTTGCCGTGATAGTAGTCATCGTAAGTGTCGTACTCGTCGCCGTGCTGCTTGCAGCGCGCGCAGGTCCTGAACGAGGACATGTGCATACGCTGCTTGGCCAGCTCGGTGTCCAAGCGAGCAATGAAGTGTCCACCGTGGCACGAGCCGCACGTCGCCGAGTCGTAGTTGCCTTCGGCGATCGCCGTGGCATGCACCGACTTGTTGTAAGCCGGAACGACGGCGCTCAGGCGCTCGTCCTCCTGCGAGGCATGGCAATCAGCACACGCCTGACCGGCGTTGATCGACCACAGGTCACTGCCCATGGTCTTGTCGTCGTAACGGTAGTCAGGGTGGCACTGCTGGCAGGTCACGTCGGCGTGGGCCGAGTTCGTGAGACCGGTGACCTCGAACGACTTGAACCCGAGGGACGACTGCTTCTGGAGACCCTCGCTGCCGTGACAGCTCAGGCAGCCGTCACCGGCGTCGTAGTCCCAGCTGTCGGGCGCCCAGCGAATCCCCTGCTGCTCGTGGCACTCGGTGCACGAAGCGGGCTCGTGGCACATGGCGCACTTGGTGTTGAACTCCTTGTTGGACGGCTCGACGTGCTCCTTGCCTGCCCAGCCAAAGGTGTGGAACGCGGGGCGCAAGCGCTCCTTGGGCGTGACGTGACAGTCTTCGCACTTGTCGGTCGCAATCTCACCCATGGGGCCGTGGCGCAGACCGTGACAATCGAAGCAGCCCTTCATGTCAGGGCGCTCGATGGTGGCATCCGCCCGGTGCGGGAAGCGCGGGTGACACGCGCTGCAGGAAACCAGCTGGTGGTAACCGTGCGCGAAGATGATCGAAGACGAGTAGTTCTTCGTCTTCGCGATGTTGCCGTGACACGTCTTGGTGCACGCGTCCTTATACACCGGCGTGTTCTGGAGCTGCATGAAGAGCTGCTCGAAGCTCTCGCTGTCGGGCTCTGCAGGAACCTCGGCTGCGAAAGCCACGCTCGGCAGCAGTGCCGCGAGAAACGCAGCGCTGACTACAACGAGAGCGAGCAGCCTGCCGGGGCGCACTCGGTACCGGTCCGCCATGTCGATCTACCCCTTCTTCCCTGCGAGCACCGGCGGGCGCTCGCTAACCGAACCAAGAACGAATCGTTTCGAACGCTTGTCGAATACGCGCCCGTGCCGAATCATACGCCGCCACTATAGGGTTTTCCTGCACGATCTCGCCCTTGCCGTGCACGAGTGACGCATACTCGAGGAACTCCTCGGTCACCTCTCCCACGTGGCACCCTTCCTGCCCGCAGGTCTCGGCGAGCCGCTGTTCGCTGACCATCGAGCGGCGGTCACTGGCCGGAAGGATCTCGTGCGTCCCGTGGCAGTCCCAGCACGCAGGTGCGTCCAGGGCACCTTGACGATAGGCGGCCCCATGGTAGTAGTCATCATAAGAGGTCGCGAAGTCTGTGTGGCACTGGCCACAGACCTCTTCTCCGGTGCGGTGGTAGGCGTTGACAGAAGCGGTGTCGTCCATCGACGCGATGTCATGACTGCCGTGACAGTCTCCGCACAGCGGGATCATCGTTGGCTTGCCCTGCGACGCCCGCCTCGCTTGGGCCTGCGCCGGCGACTCTCCGGGCTTGCCTGCCGGCGAGTGGGCGCCGGCCGAGTACTCCTCGGCTTGCGGCGCGTGTTGCTTGCAGTTCTTGCACGCAAGCCTGGCCGTGTCGCGCCACTGCTCATCGCCCGTGACGTTCTCGTGAGGAGTCTTGAACGCGAAGTCGATGTGACAGCTGGTGCAGACGGTGTCCGTGTGAGCGGACGCCTGGATCTGCTCGGCACTCACGTACAGCGAGTACGTGGTGGTCTCGGACGCCCTCACGAGATTGGGGTCACCGTGGCAGACCAGGCAGCCGGACTTGCCCGCGGTTGGCAGCGCGAAGTCGAGGTCGTAGGTCTGCTCAGAGGCTGCCGAACCGTTCGCACCGAAGGCCGAAACAGGCAGCGCGATGAAAAGCGCTGCGAGAGTCGCTGCCCATACGATGCGAATCCTCACGGTTACAGTGGCCTCCTGCTATGCGTGATCGGCTGACGCGTATGCGGGTGCCGGCTCGTGAGCGTGATCGCCATGATCATCTTCGCCATGGTCGTCTCCATGCCCTGCATTGTTGCGGTCAAAGACACCCAGTCCGAAGAAGTCCAGAAACGCCGGGAAATCCTCGGTGACGGACAGGTACACGTGAATCGTGGTCAAGATGATGAACAACCAGTTGATGATGTAGTGCGCGGTCCGTACCCAGAATATCCCCGTTGCGCCGATCACGCTTGCCGACAGTGCGTACAGGCTGGTGTCGACGATAGGGAACTCGAGCCTCCACAGCATCAGGCCGGTGATCGCCTGCATGATGAGCAGTGGCACGAACAGCGTGTACGTACCTTTCTGCATCACATTGTACTTGCCCAGGTGCGGCTTGGACGGCTTGATGAAGATGTAGTACAGGATGACCTTGGGCGCGGTGATGATGTCGCGCTTGGTGATGGCGAACTCGCGGTAGTCACGTTGCCGTGATGCGAACGCATACCACAGGCGCCACACCAGGTTGATGATCACGATGATCATGAAGACGTAGTGCACCCAGCGCATGTAGGTTCGATCGAACTGCGGGAACCGGATAAGCAGCCCCGATGCGCCCAGCGCGATCATGCTGAAGACATGGGTGAAGTGCAGGAACTTGGGCAGGAAGGGCGGATGGCTGTCGTGGTGCGGCCACTCCCAACCACCGAAGCGTCGCTTCGCACGACCGGAAAGGATGTTTCCGGTGAAGTGGCCGGTGAGCGCGATGACGATCACGACGTAGAGCGCCGTGAACACGACATCGAGCCAGACATTGAGTTGCGTCAGTATCATCGACTGCAACCCCCTAATCCCTGATAGCGCCCGATCGCGGGCTGACGTCCCCATTGGTACCGCGTCTGTGCACATGCAGACGGCGCTGTCCGGACGCCGCAACGCGAGCCCAAGGGCTTTGAAACAGCAATGGATGCAGAATAGGTGGGCTGACGTGCAGTGTCAACGCGAAGCGGCTTCACACGTCCCATATCTCGACCACCGTCGCGACCTTGATTTCGGCCCTCTGGAGGTACTCGACGGCGCGCGATTCTTCGGACGGCTCAAGCCGCAGAGCGATGCCGCACAACGCCCCCACTTCGCGTGGTGCGGGAATAGGTACGACCTCGATGCCCAGATCCCCCAAGAGCGCCTCGGCATCGAGCGCATCATGGGTGGTGGAGAAGCCCAGCACCGAGAAGGCCCTGGGCTCGCGGGGGCTCACCTGAGCTCCGAGGTGAGCCGCGCCAGCGCCGCAAGGGCGTAGTCGACCTGCTCAGGGGTGTTGCCGTACCCCAGTCCGAAGCGCAGGGCGCCTGCCTCGAGAGTGCCGAGTGTCCTGTGGGCCCACGGGGCGCAGTGCAGCCCCGCTCGAGTCGCGATGTTGTACGTGCGGTCGAGCGCGAAAGCGAGGCGATCCGCCGAGATGTGGTCATGCACCACGGACAAGATGGGAACCCGGGGCTCGTCGACGGATGGACCCAGCACGCGAAAACCATCTATCTCAAGTAGACCTTCATGGAGACGCCTGGCCAGCGCCGCATCGGCATCGCGCATGGCCTCGCCTGTGGCAAGCAAGATCCGAGCGGCCGCACCCAGTGCCATCACGCCCGGGATGTTGGGCGTTCCGGCCTCGTATCGGTCGGGGCGCGCCGTGGGCTGAAGTGGCTCCTCGCTGGAAGAGCCGCCCGTCCCACCCGAGACGAGCTCCGCGGGCTCACAACCCGGCGCAAGGTACAGGACCCCGATGCCCGAGATACCCAGAAGTCCCTTGTGCCCGGAGCACGCCCAGGCATCGGCACCCAGAGTCGAGAGATCGAGCGCGAGGTGGCCTCCGGCCTGCGCACCATCGACCAGCATCAGCGCACCGTGCGAGTGAGCGATATCTGCGAGGTCTGCCACGGGTTGGATGGCGCCGGTGACGTTGCCGGCATGCTGGCAGACAACGGCGCGGGTTGGTGCCTCGGCGACGGCCTGTTCGACCTCATCGGGGTCGAGGACGCCGCCCTCATCAGCATCGACGACGACCACTTCGACCCCGCGCGAGGCAAGCAGGTTCAGTGGTCGGGCAACCGCGTTGTGCTCCATGCTGCACGCGACCACCCTGTCGCCCTTGCCGATCAGCCCGAGCAACACAAGGTTCATCGCCTGCGTACAGCCGGGTTGGAACACCAGGTCGTGGGCGTCGGGAACGCCCAGCAGCGCGCAGATGTCCTTGCGGGCGGCATGCAGCGCGCGCCCGGTCTCCATGGCCAGCCGGTATGCTCCGCGCCCCGGGTTGCCCCCCAGGTCGACGAGCGCGTGGCGTACCGCTTCGACGACTTCAGGTGGCTTGGGCCACGAGGTCGCACCATGGTCGAAGTAGACGGTGGTCTCGTCAGCAGGTGGTGTCACGGTGTCGGCCATCGATCAGTGCCCGCCACCGGCCGTCATCTCGGCCGCGTGTTCAAGCTGATCGGCCACGAAGCCGAATGACTCGCGGGCAGCCTTCTCGGAACCGGGGAGGTTGATGATGAGGGTGGTGCCGCGCTGCGCCGCGACCGCGCGCGAGAGCATGGCGCGTCCCGTGATGAGCAGCGACTGCGCGCGGATGTGCTCGGCGATGCCGGGGACGTCGCGGGGTGCGACATCGCGCGTCGCCTCGGGAG
>CAYXQU010000084.1:1857-7436 GCA_964467305.1 uncultured Eubacteriales bacterium | reverse complement strand
ATGCCGCCGCCGAGACGCCAGCAGACGCAACCGGGGAACCGGGGCTGAGTCCCTACCTCATCGGAGCGATCGCCCTTGGTGTGCTCGGATTGGGTGCCGCGCTCGTCTACCTGAGGCAGCGCAACTCCGCCTCGTAAGACGCGGCTTCACGCGAAGAAAGAAAGGGCCCCGTCGGTTGCGACGGGGCCCTTCGTGTCACCGATCGATCACGGAGTCTTCGTGGGCTCCGTAGATGGTTGAGAGACCTCGGCAGGCTTGTTTCCCACCGCCACATCGAGTGTCACGCGTTGGCCTTCTCGGACCACGGTGATCTTGACGGTGTCTCCCACTGTCTTGCGGCGCACCTGCAAGATCAGGTCGTCCATGGACCGGACATTCTCGCCGTCGACCTCGACGATGACATCGCCGGCCTTCATCCCGGCGCTCTGAGCTCCGGAGCCCTCGGAGAACTCCACGACGTAGGCACCCTCGTTCACCGTCAGCTTCTCTTCTTCAACCAGCTGTGGGGTCACCGTCTGACCGATGACGCCGATGAACGGGTGGCTGATCTCTCCACCTTCGATGAGCTGCTCGGAGACGCGCACCACGGTGTTGACCGGGACAGCGAAGCCGATTCCGCCGCTCGCGCCGGTGTCCGAGTAGATCGCGGTATTGATGCCGATGAGCTTGCCCTCGATGTTCACGAGGGCCCCGCCGGAGTTGCCGGGGTTGATCGCGGCGTCGGTCTGGATCACGTCGACGAGGGGGTATACCGCCGAAGCATCGGTGCCGAAGTCCGGCAGGGAACGGCCGATCGCCGAGACCACGCCGGACGTCACCGAGTGCTCGAGCCCGAAGGGGGAACCAATCGCGACCACGCTCTGGCCCACCAGTAGATTCTGCGAGTCACCCAACTCGATGGCGGGGATGTCCGCCTCAACCTTGACCACCGCGATATCGGTCTCCGGATCGCGCCCCACGAGCTTGGCCGGGTACGACGTTCCACTCGAGTCGCGCACGGTGAGCGAGTCGGCGTTCTCGACCACATGGTTGTTGGTGATGATGTAGGTGCCGCCGTCGGGGGCGGACTTGAAGGCGACACCCGAGCCGTTGCCGGTCTGGGGCACCGACGGGTGGCCTTGTGGGACCCCACTGTCGTCGGTGGTCGCTTCGCGCACGTCGATGTTGACGACGGAGGGCACGGCCGCAGCCGCTGCCGCGACGGCCGGGTCGCTTGTCTCAGACGGCAGAACCTTCACGGTCGTATTCGCAGAGCCGTTCGTGATGGTGCCGGTGGTGGCCAGGCGAGCGCCCAGGAACCCTGCCGCAAGTCCCCCGAACGCCGACACCACGAATGCGAGCACCAGGGAGATGGCGATGACCGCGCCGGCGCCCATGGGCTTGGCGGGTACGGCGGCCTGAGCGGGGTCGGGCGCCGGGACCTCCCGCGCAGGAGCGGGCTGCAGCGTTTCAGGCTCCGGTACCGGGACTTCGACGGCGGGCTCCGGCGGCTCCGGCGTGGGGGCAGCGGTGTCGGGCAGGGGTGCAGGCGGCTCTGACGCAGGCACCGGTTCTTCGGCGGGCTGGATCTCTTCTGACATGGTCTGCTTCCTTTTCGGTACGCGTTGTCCGGTTTGCTGTTCTTGTGGGGACGGCCTGCGGTATGCCCGCCGCCGTGCAATGATGTGTCGATGCACAGACCATGCGAGAATACTCCTTCATGAGCGATTTCCACGAAGAAGCCACAACCTGCGCCGTTGAGGAACAAAGGCAGGTTCCTGCGCTGATCGTGTTGGTGGTGGGGACCTTTCTCGCCCCCCTCGATTCAAGCATCGTCAATATCGCGTTGCCATCGATCGCTGCCGAGTTCAACCGCTCGCTTTCGTCGGTGAGCTGGGTCACTTCGGCGTACCTCCTGACGATCGCGGCACTTCTACTCAGCATGGGGCGCCTGGGCGACCTGTTCGGTCTTCGCAGGCTCTATGTGGGCGGGCTGCTGGTCTTCGGCTTGGGGTCGCTGGGGTGCGCGTTCGCGTGGTCGCTGCCCGCGCTCGTGGGTGCTCGCGTCGTCCAGGCGGTAGGCGGGGCGATGATGTTCGCGGCCGGGCCGGCACTCGTGACGAAGGTGTTTCCGCCCAACCGACGCGGCTGGGCATTGGGCTACATCGCCCTTGCGGTCTCTGCCGGCCTGACCGCGGGTCCGGCGCTGGGCGGGCTGCTGCTGGGGACCTTCGGCTGGCAGAGCATCTTCTTGATCAACGTCCCGCTCTCGGTGGTTGTGTCTGTGATCGCGTGGCGCATGCTTGCCGATGACTGCCCCAAAGAGGGCGCATTCGACTTCCTGGGTGCCGCGCTTGCAGCAGCGACGCTTGTGCTGCTGCTCGCCGGGCTCGACCGGGCCGAGAAGTCCGGCGTCTTCGCCCCCCAGGTGCTGGTGCCCGTGGTGGGAGCGGTGGCGCTGGGCGTCCTGTTCGTGTGGTGGGAGCGTCGTTTTCCCACGCCCATGGTTGACATGCGGATCTTCAGATCGAGGTCGTTCTCGGTGGGGGTGGGGGCGGCAACGCTCGCATATCTGTCACTGTTCTCGGTGACCTTCACGATGCCGTTCTACCTGCTGAGGGTCGAAGGGATCGATCCTCGGGTCGCCGGACTGATGCTCACCGCGACCCCTCTGACGATGGCGGTGTTCGCGCCCATCGCCGGCAGGGCGTCGGATCGCCGGGGAAGCCGCGGTCTTGCGACCGGCGGCCTTGTGGTGCTGGCGCTGGGCCTCTTCGCAGCCTCGTTGCTGGCTCCGGGAAGCCCCCTGTGGGCAGCACCGGCAGCACTGCTTGTCGTGGGGACAGGAATGGCGGTGTTCCAGACACCCAATACGGTCGCGATCATGCGCGCCACGCCGCCGGAGTTCGTGGGGGTGGGATCGGCTTTCATCGCGCAGGCACGCAACGTGGGGATGGCGGTGGGTGTTGCGCTCACCGCCGCGATCGTAGGGGCCGCGGTGGGAGGCCAGGGGCTGCCAAACGGCGATGGACCTATCTCTGCCCAACTCGCCGCGGTCTTCTCGGCAGGCATGAGTGCGGCCCTTCGCACCGGAGCAGCGATCGCGCTGGTGGCAGCGGTGATGGCGTGGTTCGGCCGAGGTGCTGACCCGGTTGAGGCTACGCAGCCCAAGCCGTAGACTGCCAACAGCGACACGTCTGGAGGGGCGCGTGACAGATACCATCGACAACCCGGAGCAGGCTGCCGAGCACGACGCTGCGCCGAACACCGACCCGGTGCAAGGCGAGCCGGACGTCTCTGCTGACGACGCGTCGCTGACCCAGGAACTCGAGGCGGTGACCGCTCGAGTCGAGGCCGATGAGCCGGAGCCCGACGTCGCAGAGGAGCCCGTGTCGGAGTCGGACGCCGAGCCAACGCCTGAGCCCGAACCGGAGCCTGTGTCCGAGCCGGACGCCGAGACCGCACCCGAGCCCGAAGCCGAGCCGGCGCCCGACGGCGACGACATCGAAGCCGCGTTGGCCAGCGCTGAGGAGAAGGTCGCCTCCGAGGCCACCCTCGACGACATCGCTCCTGGCACCGTCGCGCACGATCCATCGGCAGAGCCCGCCGATACCGACCCGGTCACGGTTTCGAACTCGGTGCCATGGTGGCCGTTCGTTGCCTACGACGTGCTGTGGCTGATCTTCGCGGGCGCCTTGGTGTGGTACTTCGAGCAGCTGCCCCCGGGAACCGCTGTGTTCGAGTCATCGGTCTACGGACTCACGGTCCTCGTGGGTATCGTGCTTGCCGCCTTCGGACCCGCGCTGATCATCGCGACCTGGTTCGGCACGTTCGGGCGCGAGGGTGCGTCGAAGGGCGCGCTGTTCTTCTCGGCGCTGGTTCGCGGCTCGGTCGCGACGGTCCTGGGCGTCGCGATGTGGTGGGTCGCACTGCTTGTCCTTGATCAGCTTCGGTTGGGACGCATCCTCTGACGGACACGAAGGAGCCCTACGCAATGTCCATTCGCCCTGCAGATGTCCGCGTCGCCGTCCTCAAGGGGGGTACGTCGGCCGAGCGCGAGGTCTCGCTCAACACAGGTGCTCAGGTTGCGGCGGCTCTGGTACAGCGGGGCTTCGATGTGGTCGAGATCGACACCGGCGACAGGAGTTTCATCGAGACGCTGTCCCGCAGCGACGCGCAGGTGGCGTTCATCTGCCTGCACGGCCGGTTCGGGGAGGACGGTACCGTCCAGGGGCTTTGCGAGCTGCTTGAGCTTCCGTACGTGGGAAGCGGCGTGCTGGCGAGCGCGTTGGCCATGGACAAGGTCATGAGCAAGCACTTCTTCGCGTGCGCGGAGATTCCGACCCCCGACTACGTAGCGGTGGTGCGCGGTCACGACTTCGACACGAGCGAGATGGTCGCGCGACTGGGCGACAAGACCGTGGTGAAACCGTCCAACGAGGGTTCGGCCATCGGCGTGACGATCGTCCACGAGCCGGCCGAGCTACCCGCCGCGATCGGCCACGCCTTCAACTACGACCGCCACGTCCTGGTCGAGAAGTTCGTACCGGGCGTCGAGGTGACGGTGGGTGTGTTGGGCAACGAGCACCCGTTCGCACTGCCAACGCTCGAGATCGTGCCCGAGCATGAGTTCTACGACTACGAGAGTAAGTATCTCCCCGGCATGAGCCGTCACATCATCCCGGCTCGCATCCCCGAGCAGGCGCGTGTCGAGTGCGAGCAGCTTGCGGTCGCGGCTCACCTCGCGTTGGGGTGCCGAGGCATGTCGCGCTCGGATCTGATCGTGACGGCCGAAGGCGAGTGTCTGCTGCTCGAGACCAACACCATCCCGGGGATGACCACCACGTCTCTGCTGCCCGACGCCGCCCGCGCTGCGGGCATCGAGTTTCCGGATCTGTGCCTTCGGTTGGTCGAGCTTGCTATGGAGCCGCGCCGCTAGTCGTTGATGAGCGGCAGTTCGACCCGGATCGTGGTGCCTCCGCCTTCGCGGGCGAGCACTTCGACGATGCCGCCCACCCGCGCCGTCATCGACTGCACCACGGTGAGACCAAGGCCGCTCCCGGGGGTGTCAGCATCGCGATCGAGGCGGGCGAAGGGTGCGAGTACGTGCTCGCGCTCCTCCTCGGGAATCCCGGGTCCGCGATCGGCCACCTCGATGACGGCTACCGATTCCTCGGCGCTCACCGTGACGTCGATCGGCCCTTCCGGAGCGTACTTGGCCGCATTGGACAGCAGGTTCTCCAAGGAGCGCGCCAGTGCGATGGGGTCCGCGTTCACGGAAGGCTCGGCGCGCGCATCGAAGCGCACATCCCGGCCCCACGCGGCGCGGGCATCGGCGGCCGCCTGCCGCGCGATCTGCGCGATGTCGACGCGCTCGATACCCTGGGCGGTGGGGATACGCCCCGACAGCGCGTCACCCAACAAGGCATCAGCCCGAAAGATGGCCTTCTCGATACCATCGAGCGCCTGGATCCGCTCCGACTCGTCGAGGTCGTCGCGCCGCAGCAACGAGACGTAACCCGCGATGACCG
The DNA here is from genome assembly GCA_964467305.1 of uncultured Eubacteriales bacterium. Taxonomy (GTDB): domain Bacteria; phylum Actinomycetota; class Coriobacteriia; order Anaerosomatales; family PHET01; genus CAVPCY01. Next base: position 1,926 of record CAYXQU010000084.1, on the reverse strand, counting down.
TGAGTGCCCCGCGCACATCGTGGGCGCACATGGCGAGCTGGCGTTTCGAGGGCTGAGGGGCCTGGTAGG
>CAYXQU010000084.1:0-1847 GCA_964467305.1 uncultured Eubacteriales bacterium | reverse complement strand
CGGACTGGGTTGGGGCGGTAAATTGCAGGGAGCGGGTATCGTCGCCGGGGCCGAACCGGGCAACCGCGAGCTTCGTCACGTCGATGACCACGATAGCCGACAGAGCCGTGAGCGCCACCGCGATCCAGTCCGCGGCGTCCAGCGGCACAGTGCGAAAGACCCTCTCGGCGCCGGGCGTGTAGACCACGAGGACCTGGAGGAACATCGAGCCAAGCAGCCCTCCCACGAGCCACCTGTTCTTGAGCGATCTCACCGAGAAGACCGTGCGTGTGTCGCTTCGGAAGTTGAACGAGTGGAGCAGTTGCGTGAGGACGAGCGCGGTGAACAGCATCGTGCGCGACTCGGGCTGGGTGGCGCCCAGCGCCGGCGCGACGGCGTAGCCCAGCACCAGCGCCGCCGCCGTCATCACAAGGCCATGCCACAGAATCGTGAGCTGGCGTCGCGGCGTGAGGATCGACTCGTCTTTCTCTCGCGGCGCTCGCTCCATGACCTCATCATCGGAAGGATCGACCCCCAGCGCCAACGCGGGCAGCCCATCGGTGACGAGGTTGATCCACAGCACCTGCAGCGGAAGCAGCGCCGCCTGCGGGCTGAATAGAGCGGTGATGGCGACGATGAGCACCTCGGACATGTTGCAGGAGAGCAGGAACAAGATGACCTTGCGAAGGTTGTCGAAGACCGAGCGCCCCTGACGCACGGCCTCGACGATAGTGGCGAAGTTGTCGTCGGCGAGCACCATGTCAGCCGCCTCGCGCGACACGTCGGTACCAACGACCCCCATAGCGACGCCGATGTCCGCCCTCTTCAGGGCAGGCGCATCGTTGACGCCGTCACCGGTCATGGCCACCACTTCACCGGAGGAGCGCAGCGCATCGACGATCCGGATCTTGTGCTCGGGGTTCACGCGGGCGTAGACGCGGATCTCCTGGGCCTGCATGGCGAGCTCGGCGTCGGTCATCTGTTCGAGCTCGACGCCGGTCACCACACGGTCGCAGTCGAGGATGCCCACCTGGGCGGCGATCGCGCGGGCCGTGAGTGCGTGATCGCCTGTGACCATCGCGACGTTGATGCCTGCGTGGTGGCATCGCTCGACCGCTGCGGGAACCTCGGGGCGGGCGGGGTCCACGAGTCCCATGATGCCCACATAGGTCATATCGTGCTCGAGGTCGTCGCTGGTGGCTTGCTCGGCGTCCTCGAGTATGCGGAACGCGAACGCCAGAGTGCGGTAGCCCTCAGTCGCCAGGCCCTCGTTGGCCTGTTCGATCTGCGCGCGCAGCTCAGGGGTCAGCGCGACATCCGTGCCGTGAAGCCGCGCCTTGGTGCACAGGTCCAGCACCACATCGGCGCCGCCCTTCATATAGGCGACCATCGAGTCGTCGATGCGGTGCACCGTGGTCATGCGTTTGCGCTCAGAGTCGAAGGGGATCTCTGAGACGCGAGGGGGGATGATGTGGCCGGGCGCCACGTGGTGCGCCAGATCCACAAGCGCGGTTTCGGTGGGGTCGCCCACGAGCTCCCCCTCGGCGGTGTGGTGCGCGTCGTTGCAGGCGACCGCGATCTCGACAAGCCGCTTCGTGTCGGCCTCGTTCGGAGAGGTCTTCTCGGCAGAAAGGGCCCACTCGGGGGTTATCGATGCAGCGTCGGTTCCCACCACGAGCCTGCGAACCGTCATGCGGTTCAGGGTGAGCGTTCCGGTCTTGTCGGAGCAGATGAAGGTTGTCGAACCCAGCGTCTCGACCGCATGCAGGCGCCTCACGATGGCGTTGTGCTCGGCCATCCGGCGCACCCCAAGCGACAGCGCCACCGTCACGATCCGGGACACGAAGTCCGGGGCCACGCGCGACTAT
>CAYXQU010000083.1:512-7443 GCA_964467305.1 uncultured Eubacteriales bacterium | reverse complement strand
CGAGGACTTCCCGGACGGCTTCGATGCCGAGAAGGTAGCGGCCGAGATGGTCGACCTGATGCTCGACCGCGCGGCCAACAACCGCGAGTACGGCGTGATCTGCATGGCCGAAGGGCTGGCGGAGCATCTGCCTGAGAGCCAGCGCCCGCACACCGTCGACGAGCACGGCAACTCGATGCTGGGCTCGGTCAAGGTGGGCGAGGTGCTCGCCTCCGCCATCGAGCGAGAGTACGAGCGTCGCACCGGCACTCCTCGGAAGGTGCGCGCCAAGCAGATCGGCTACGAGACCCGCTGCGCCGAGCCCGGGGCGTTCGACGTGATGCTGGGCAGCCAGCTGGGGGTGGGAGCGTACCGCGCACTTGCCGAGGAGAACCTCACCGGTGTGATGGTGAGCGTGCAAGACCAGCTGGACCTGAAGTACGTGCCCTTCGACGAGCTCATCGATCCAGCGACGTTCAAGACTCGGATCCGCTACATACACACCGACAGTGACTTCTACCGCCTTGCCCGCTCGCTCGAGTACCAGCAGTGCGACCACGTCGCACCGGAGTGCGACTGAGCTTGTGCGCGCGGCGGGCGCCGGCTTCCGGCCGACTCCACACGCACACAAAGGAGAACCGTGCACACGACCTTCGAGACCTTCGCCGAGGTGGGGCGCGAGCTCTTCTTGGCAGGTAACAACACTGCTCGCCACGGGAATCTCTCGGCACGCGACGGTGACACCATCTACATCACCCGCAGCGGGTCGATGCTCTCGCGGCTCGTCCCAAGCGACATCATCGAGTGCGGTATGGAACCATCCGAGCGTGACGAGGGTGCGAGCCGCGAGCTCGTGGTGCACCGCGCGGTCTACCACGCGACCGGCACCGGCGCGATCTGCCACGCGCACCCGCCGCACACCATGTACCGCTCGCTGATCGACGACGAGATCCGTCCGCTCGACTCCGAGGCCGCGCACGTCATCGGCGAGTCGATCCCGGTGCTTGTGCCCCAGATCAAGATAGGCTCGGCGGAGGCCGCGCAGATGCTCGCCGAAGCGCTGCAGCACGTCCCGGCGGGTGTGTTGCGCACGCACGGTCCGTTCACCATTGGCGAGACGCTGTGGGACGCGTGGGCGGTCCTCTCGGTACTCGAAGCGTCGTGCCACATCCTCAATCTGGCCGACAGCACAGGTAAGCCGCTGCGGTAGACTGTCACTCGTATGCACCCGAGCCGAAAGGGCACTCACATGTCGTGGGGTCTTGAGAACCGCTTGTCCAAAATCCTGAAGCCCGCCGATGGCCGCACCGTCATGCTCGCCGTCGACCACGGCTACTTCCTTGGCCCCACCACCGGCCTCGAGCGCTGCAAGGAGTCGATCGTGCCGCTCGCGCCCTACGCCGACACGCTCATGCTCACGCGCGGCGTGCTGCGAAACGACATCCCCAGTAGTGTCGAAACCCCCATCGTCCTGCGCGTCTCGGGCGGTAGCAGCGTGCTCGAAGACGACCTCTCCAACGAGACGATCCTCGTGGACACCGATGAGTGCATCCGCCTGAACGCCGCCGGCATGGCATGCCAGGTGTTCATCGGCGCGCCGCACCAGGCTCAGACGATCGAGAATCTGGGCATCCTGGTCAACGAGGGCGAGCGCTACGGCATCCCGGTAATCGGTGTCACCGCGGTGGGCAAGGACATGGTGCGCGACGCGCGCTACCTCGCGCTGGCGAGCCGCATCATCGCCGAGACCGGCGGCCACATCGTCAAGACCTACTACTGCGAGGACTTCGAGCGCGTCACGAGCACCTGCCCGGTGCCCATCGTCATGGCCGGCGGCAAGAAGCTGCCCGAGCGCGATGCCCTCGAGATGACCTGGAAGGCGATGCAGAGCGGTGCAGCCGGCGTGGACATGGGCCGCAACATCTTCCAGTCGGATTCCCCGTTGGGCATGATCAAGGCCGTCAACGCGGTCGTGCACGACAACGTCTCGGTCGACGATGGCTACGCGATTTACATGGACGAGAAGGCCGCCACCGGCATCACCGGCCCCGGCGTGGGCTGCGCCAGCGTGACCGCCGACGACACCCGCAAGATCTAGAGGAACGCCTTCATGACCCAGACCATGCGCGCGGCCGTCTACTACAACAACCATGACGTTCGCATCGAGGAGCGCCTCGTCCCCACAATAGGCCCGGGCGAGTCGCTCGTGCGCATCAAGGCGAGTGGCATCTGCGGCTCCGACGTGCTCGAGTGGTACCGCGTCCCCAAAGCCCCCATCGTGCTGGGCCACGAGGTCGCCGGTGACGTGGTCGAGGTGGGCGAGGGTGTCACCAACGTCGCGGTCGGTGACCGCGTGGTGATCTCGCACCACGTACCGTGCAACACCTGCTGCCACTGCCTCACGGGCAACCACACCGCGTGCCACACGCTGCACACCACGAACTTCGACCCCGGCGGATTCTGCGAGTACGTGCGGGTTCCCGCGCTGCAGACCGACCGGGGCATCCTCAAGATGCCCGATACCATGACCTACGAGCAGGGGAGCATGGTCGAACCGCTGGGGTGCGTCGTGCGCGCCCAGGTGGGTGCGGGCGTGCGGCCCGGCTCGACCGTGCTCGTGATGGGAAGCGGCATCTCCGGGCTGCTGCACATCCGGCTCGCCATCGCACTGGGCGCGGGCAGGGTCTTCGCGACCGACATCTCGCCCTACCGATTGGATTGGGCGCTCAAGAGTGGCGCGACCGGCGTCTTCAACGCGATCGAGGCGGGCGACTCGCTGCCCGATCTCCTGCGCGAAGCCAACGGCGGTCATCTCGCCGACCTCGTCATCTTGGGTACCGGCGCCCCCAGTGCCATCGACCAGGGCCTCGCCTGCCTCGAGAGTGGCGCGACCTTCGTGGTCTTCGCGGTACCCGCCCCGGGCCACAACCACCCCATGCCCCTGAACGAGCTCTGGCGCCGAGAAGTCACGGTGCGAACCGCATACGGCGCCGCGCCCACGGATCTCGCGATGGCGATGGAACTCATCTCGACCGGGCGCGTTGCGGTCGACGACATGATCACCCACCGGCTGCCGCTCGAGCAGGCGCAGGAGGGGTTCGGTCTTGTGTCGGATGCGGGCGCCAGCATGAAGGTGGTTCTCGAGCCGTAGGCGTCCAGCCGCCCCCACTCCCACGCGAATGGGTACCATTGAGCGAGTGGCCGCGCCGACCGCGTGCCTCTGTGTCCTGACAACCTCGCAGGGAGCATCTCAAGATGAAGCCCAACAGCAACCACCCGCACGCGTCGATCCTCGATCAGCTTGCGGATGCGGAAGCCCAGTTCCTCGAGCACGGGCGCAAGCGCGGCGACGACCTCGAGAGCGCGGTGCGGGTGTTCCTTGAGTTCCTGCGCGGCATGGAGCTCATGGACGTGGGGCGCCCGGTGGTCACCGTCTTCGGCTCGGCCCGATTCGGTGAAGATCACCGCTACTACCAGCAGGCACGCGAGCTGGGACAGGTGCTGGCCGAGCAGGGCTTCGCGGTCATGACCGGAGCAGGCCCGGGCATCATGGAGGCTGCGAACCGCGGCTGCAAAGAGGCCGGTGGTCTGTCGCTGGGTGCGAACATCCAGCTGCCGCACGAACAGCAGCCCAACGCCTACGTCGATCGCTACGTGGAGTTCAGCCACTTCTTCGTGCGCAAGGTCATGCTCGTCAAGTACTCGTGCGCGTTCGTCGCGATGCCGGGTGGTTTCGGCACGCTTGATGAGATCTTCGAGACGCTCACCCTCATGCAGACGGGAAAGATCGAGGCGTTCCCGCTGGTCTGCATGGGTACCGAGTTCTGGCACGAGATGCGCGACTTCCTCTCTCAGACCCTCGTCACCGAGAAGACCATCGCGCCGGCCGACCTCGATCTGATCCACTACTCTGACGACTGCGAGCAGGTCGCGCGCTACATCGCCGAGCACCCACGGGGGTGTGACGGCAAGATCCTGTGACGGAATCCGAGTCCTCACGGGGAACAAGAATCCAAAGAACCACAATCACCGGCGCGGACAAAGGGGAGGGCTTTGTGACTGAGACGGGCACGCTTGACGAGGTGGCTGGGCACGGGAGTGCTGCTATCGTGCGCTTCTCGGTGGTAGGGCTGGCGCTTGTCGCCGCGTTGTGTGCGGGGCTCGGAGCCCCCGCTACTGCGTCGGCACAGTCAACGTATCGCCGCGTTCAAGACGACCACCCGTGGCTGCGTTGGGGCGGGTCGTGGACGTGGGTCACGGGCGACATCTACTCGGGCCGTACCGCCCGCGCTGGGCGCTCATCGAAGTCCTGGGTCTCGATGGAGTTCAAGGGCTCGGGCGTGGCGCTTGTCGCCCACAAGGGTCCCGACCGCGGGCGGGTCAAGGTCTCGATCGACGGCAAGAAGGTCGCCACGGTGAGTCTGTACGCGACATCGACGGTCGAACCGGCGGTGGTGTGGAGCAGCGGAAAGATGCGCAACAAGACCCACACCGTGAAGTTCGAGCGGACCGGCACGAAAGACTCCGTCTCCTCGGATTCGCGTGTCACCATCGATGCGATCGAGGTTCTGGGCAAGATCGTCTCTCCGGGTTCTCACCCGGGCGTGCGCGTCCAAAACGGCGACCCGCGGATCTACGCGAAGGGCAAGTGGAAGAAGGTCCAGCGCAAGGCCGCTCTGGGCGACTCGACGCTGCGTACCAGCCGCAAAGGGGATTCGGTGACCGTCCGGTTCAAGGGCACGCAGGTCATCTGGTGGGGTCGCAAGGAGGCATCGGCCGGCTTGGTGGACGTGGTGCTCGATGGCGAGAAGGTCGCCACGGTCGATGCATGGGCCGCCAAGACCAGCGGTGTCAAAGCGATGTGGGCCGCCCACGGTCTCAAGAACAAGACGCACACCCTCATCATCCGAAATGCCGGTCCCTCCTCGGCACGCTCGGGTTCTGGTTCTCGGATGGAGTTCGATGCCTTCCAGGTGAAAGGGACGGTCGACACCGTGGCCAGGCCCACGCCGTTCAAGTATCCGTGGAAGACCTACATCGTGATCGACAAGTCCGAGTTTCGCCTGTACTGGGTCAAGAACAAGAAGCTCGTCAAAGTGTATCCCGTCGCACATGGGAAGCAGGGTTGGTCAACACCTGAGCGCGTATGGCGCATCGACGCCAAGTACAAGACATCGCCCGGTTCGGTCTACGGACCTCGCAAGATGCGGATGTTCAAGCGCGTGGGGAAACGCTTTGTGTTCTCGAACTACGCGATCCATGGCACGAATCAGGAATGGGTGATTGGGACGCGTGCATCCCACGGGTGCATCCGCATGTACAACAAAGACGTTCGTGAGCTCTTCCCCAAGGTGCCGCTTGGCACGATGGTCGTGACGAGAAACTGAGCGAGCAGCCACACGCCGTCCGCAAGGTCGTGTCCGCCTACACGGCGCTCAGCGGCCTGTTCACCCTCGCTGCTTCGCTCATCTGGGCGATCAACACCATCTTCCTCATCCGTGTGGGTGGCCTCACACTGTTCGAGGTGATGCTCGTCAACGCCGTGTTCACTGCCGGGCAGATGTTCTTCGAGGTTCCCACGGGCGTCGTTGCCGACACGATCGGCAGGCGTGCATCGATCCTGCTGTCCATGGCCACCCTCATGATCTCGACCGCGCTCTACGTGGTCACTCCCATGATGGGGTGGGGGCTGGCCGGTTTCGTGGTGTCGAGCGTGATCCTGGGGCTTGGCTACACCTTCCAGACCGGTGCGATCGACGCATGGCTCGTCGACGCGCTCGATGCAAGCGGTCATACCCAGTCCAAGGAAGCCGTGTTCGCCCGTGGTCAGATGGCCGCGGGTATCGGCATGCTTGTGGGCTCGCTGGCAGGAGGACTCATCGGCCAGGTTGGTTTGAGCGCCCCATATGTGGTTCGGATCGTGCTCGTGGGCGTGTGTTTCGTCGTCGTAGCGGTCCTTGTCAAAGACGATGGCTTCGAGGTTCGCCCGCTGCGCATCTCCAACTTCGCCGATGAGACACGGCGCGTCTTCGATGCGGGAGTGCGTTACGGGTGGCACAGCCCCGTGGTCAGGCCACTCTTGTGGATCTCGGCACTGGGTGGCGTCTTTTTCATGTACGGCTTCTACTCGTGGCAGCCGTACCTCCTCGGACTGCTTGGCGACGATCAGGCGGTGTGGCTGCTCGGGGTGGTCCAAGCGGGTTTCTCGGCGACGGGGATCGCGGGAAACGCGCTTGTGGGCAGGCTGATGCGCCAGGGGTCACAGCGTCGCGATCCCGCGGCAATCCTGGAGCTCGGTACCTGGATAGGGGTCGCCCTGATCGGTGGCGTCGCAGCAGTGGGGCTCGTGGGCGCTCAGGCCGGGTGGCTGCCTGCGCTGGGTGCGATCATCCTGTGGCTGGGGTACGGTCTGGTGTTCGGGGTCAGCACGCCCATCAGGATGGGGTATCTCAACGCCCACATCCCCTCATCGCAGCGCGCGACGGTGCTCTCACTCGACGCGTTCTTCGGCGATGCGGGTGCGGCGCTGGGGCAGCCCTCGCTGGGTCGCCTGTCCGACATCACTTCCATTCCCGTGGCGTGGCTCGCAGGCGGCGTTCTTGCGGCGCTGTCGGCACCCTTGTACCGCCTGTCAGGGAGGGCGGCGCGTCGCTCAGGCGGCGGCGACGCGTGACCAGGCCCGAGAAGACAAAAACCCCCGCATCGGCGAGGGTTCTTGTTGAGGACAGCCGCTCCAGGCTTGGAGTCCGAGTGGTCGTCGCGGCTTGGGGGGCTGGCGAGTCTCGTGGACTGCGTGCAATGCACGCGACCTTGGTCCGGATGTCCTTGTAGAGATTATCGGCTGGTCGCCTGCGCTGGTCACTGCTCCAATGGAGGTAACACGCCAATCCTTTGGAGATGGTGCCCGGGGTGGGATTCGAACCCACACGGGGTTTCCCCCAGAGGTTTTTGA
>CAYXQU010000083.1:0-502 GCA_964467305.1 uncultured Eubacteriales bacterium | reverse complement strand
CGCCTATACTGCACGTATGACCTTCGACAGCCTCATCGCCGACTTCGACGCCCCCCAGCGGCTTCATCTGGCCAACATCGCCCAGAACCTGCAGCTCGTGGCGGATCTGGGCTACGGCGATCTTGCGCTGGCGGTCCTGCGTGCCGACGGCTCGTTGGTCGTCGCCGCAGACGCCCGCCCCAACACCGCGATCGCGCCCATCGCGTCGAGCCGGGTGGGCAAGGCGCTGGCTCCGGACGAAGAGTCCGAAGCATGGGCGGCTCTGACCGGTGGCCAGCCGGTCGCAGGCGATGCGCGCCGTGTTGCGCGTGGGATCAAGTACACGACCTCGGCGCACCCGGTCGAGGGCAGCGACAACCGCGCGGTCATCGTGCGAGACATCGCCGAACAGGTGGTGGCGGCGCCCGGTCTCATGGAGACCGCATTCATGGACGCTGCCGAAGAGCTGGTCGACTCGTTGCGCCGCGCGCCGCTGCTCGATGTCCGTGACCACAAGCCCTTC
>CAYXQU010000082.1:0-7460 GCA_964467305.1 uncultured Eubacteriales bacterium | reverse complement strand
CACGACATCGACTCCGTGCCCGAGTTCGCCGACTACTGCTATGTCATGGCGGCCGGCGGCGCGATCGTGCTCGAAGGCACGCCCGCCCAGGTGTTCGGCAACGCCGAGGTACTGGCGGCGGGCAACATCCGCCCACCGCTGCTCGCCGAGATGTTCCTCGCACTCAAGCGGCTGGACGACTCGGCACCAAGCCCCGCGCTGACTGTCGACGCAGCGGCGAAGGCGCTTCTGGAGTGGAAACGGGGCTAGGCCTCGCTCGTCGCTCGTCAGGCTTCCTCGGCGGCCTTGGCGGCCATCACGTCTTCGCCGCGACCCATCGCGAGCACGTGCTCGCCAAAGGTCCGACCCCACTCGCGAGCGTCCGCGAGGTTCTCGGCGGTGGGCCTGAACTTCACGGTGAAGTCCTTCTCGGGCAGACCGAAGCCGATCTCTTCGAGGCGCGCGGTGACCTGCTTGGTGGCACCGCTCGACCAGCCATACGAGCCGAAGGCGCCCGCGATCTTGCCGGTGGGCTTCAAGCCCGCCATGTACTGCAGGAAGCCCGCGGCGCGGTGCAGCATCCCGTGGTGCAGCGTTGGCGAGCCTACGAGGATGGCGCGGGCATCCAGCAGGTGTCGCATGATGTGCGAGTAGGGAGCGACCGCTAGGTCGTAGACCTCGACGTCGACACCGGTCTCGGCGACGCCATCGGCGATCTCACGCGCCATGGTGTCGGTTGAGCCCCACATCGTGCAGTACGCGATGATGAGCTTGTCGCGCGTGGAGCCTTCTGCCAGCTCAGAGAGGACCGTGACGGCGGTGTCGACCATCCCATCGCGCCAGCACACACCGTGCGACGGCGCGATGACATCCATCTCCCAGCCGTTCGCGACGACCTTCTCGATGGCTTTGGCGACCTGCTTGCCCAGCGGCATGAGGATGTTGGCGTAGTACTCGGTCATCTCTTCGAGGGCCAGGCGCTGGCCCAGCTCATCGGCCCAGCGCTCCGATGACGCCACGTGCTGGCCGAAGGCGTCGTTGGGCATGAGGGTCTTGGCTTCGGGGCAGTAGGTGAACATCGAATCGGGCCAGTGCACCATGGGCATGGGCAGGAAACGCAGGGTCTTGCCGCCCAGGTCGATGACGCTGTCGGCAGTGACGGGCTCGACCGCGATATCACGCCCGTGGTACTCGGCGATCCCGCGTACTCCGCCGGGGCTGGCGACGATCTTGGCGTTGGGCATCGCCTCGGCGACCGCACGCATGCCGCCGTTGTGATCGGGCTCGATGTGGTTGACCACGATGTAGTCGATCTTGTCGAGCGGCACGACGCTCTCAACACGCTGCAGGAGCTCGGGAACGAACGGGAGCTTCACGGTGTCGATGAGCGCGATCTTGTCGTCACCGATCACCAGATAGGCGTTGTAGGTGCTGCCGTGGGGCGTGTCGTACCCGTGGAAGTCACGCAAGTTCCAGTCGATGACTCCCACCCAATGGATTCCGTCCACGATCTTCGAAGCACGCATCTGCGAGACACCTCTTTCGCGAAGGATTGTCTTACGAGCAGTCTATCGGTTCATTCCCCTGCGGCGCAGGCCTCATCAGCCCGCATGCATCAGCGCGAAGAGCACCGACAGCCCAACCAGCACGAGCAGGACCACCACCGCGAGCAGTGTCGAGTACTGATGCCGCATGCTCACACCAACCCGAACAACTCGTAGCGCACCTGCGATGCGTGCACACCAAGGGCACGAAGCCCGGAAGCGACAGCACGCATCATGGGCTCGGGACCGCACACGAAATACTCCGCGTCTTCGTGATGATCGCCGAAGACCTCTCGCAGCAGATCGTCCGTGACGATGCCGGCAGGGCGATCTGCCCAGCCTTCAGGCCTCCTGGCGGGTAGCGGCACGAAGGTGAGGTCCAGTGGGCCCTGGGCGAGCTGCTCTATCTCTTCTAGGAAGGTCATGTCGTCGAGCGAGGACGCCGCGTAGAGCAGCGTGAGCGGTCGACGGTCTCCTCGGTCGGCCAATGTCCGCAACATGCTCATGATGGGCGTGATGCCCACGCCTCCGGCGATGAACCCATAGCGAGGCGCACGGTGGCGATCCACCGAGAACTGCCCGTACGGTCCGTCGACATAGGCGCGCGCACCGGGCGGGGTCTCCTTGATTCGTGACGTGAAGTCACCCAGCTCCTTGACGGTCACCTCGATCGCAGCCGTATCGCAAACCGACGAGGAGATGCTGAAGGGGTGCTCGGCCATGGCGTACGGTGAGTGCCCCAGATGCAGCCAGACAAACTGGCCCGGATCGAACATCGGCGTGGTTCCTGTTGGCGGCTCAAGGCGCAGCGTCCACGCGCGGCCCCTCTCGGGACGGACCTGGGCGACCGTCCACGGTGTGCGAAGCATCAGTGCCGGGCGCACCACACGCGCCCACAGAAGCGTCACCAGCCACATCGCCGGATACAGTATCCAGAGTGCTCGTTTCGCCGGTGTCGACACGTGATAGCCAACCAGCTCGACGTGGACCACCGCGGTAACCAGCGCGACCAGCGCCAGCGCGCCATGCGAGCGACGCCACATCTCGTAGCCCAGGCGGAGCTGTCTGCGGAAGTACGACAGCCCCACGACCAGCAGCATCGCCAGAACGCCCGCAACCGCGAAGCGGGCGCGCACGGGCGCCGAGAAGACATCGAACAAAGCGAGGGTCGCCGGGTCGTCGACGATCAGGAGAACCGGGTGCGCGAGCACCAGGGCAAGGGCGACCAGAGAGACTTCGCGATGGAAGTGGTAGACCGCGTCGATGCCGTAGGGTGCCTTCAGCGTCTTGAAGCGGGCGGTGAGCAGCAGCTGCAAGCCCATGACCGATAGCCCGGAGAAGGCCAGAGCGACGGAGAGCTCTCGCACCGCAGTCCGTGCGCCCCCGCTGCTGCCGATCATCATCACGACCACCGGCGCACTTGCCAGCAGCAGATACGCGAAGATGCCCAAAGCCCCCCGAGCCAGCCACTGACGATCCGTGAGCCCCTCAGGTGATTGCGTGCGCTCCCCCACCGGCGGCTACGAGCTGCGCTTGATGAAGAAGTCCGCCATCGACAGCAGCAGCCCCTTCGCACGGCTGTCCGGCAGCTCCTCGTCGAGCGCGCGCTTCGCCGAGACGACCAGGTCGCGGGCGTAGTCATTGGCGTACTCGATCGAGCCCGCCGCCTCCATGATCGCAACCGCCTCGGCAAGTACCGCCGCGTCCGTCTCGCGTGCCGAGAGGATCTCGAGCAGCCGGTCGCGCTGCGCAGAGTGCTGCAGCGCGTGGACTGCCACCAGCGTGCGCTTGCCCTCGGTGATGTCGCTGCGGAAGTCCTTCTTGGTGGACTCGCGCGTGCCCACGAGGTTCAGCACGTCGTCTTGGACCTGGAACGCGAGCCCGGCGGCCATGCCGAAGCCGCGCATGACCTCGATCTGCTCGGCGGTGCCACCACCGATGATCGCACCGATCGCAAGCGGCACGGCGCCCGAGTAGAACGCGGTCTTGTGGCTCGCCATGAGCAGGTAGTCATCGACGGTGAGGTCGAATCGGTCATCGCGAGCCCAGCCGATATCGAGCGCCTGGCCTTCGATGGTGCGGGTGGTCATGTCGACGAGTTCAGCGAGCACCTTGAGCTTCGTCGCGTCATCGAGCGCAGGATCGTGGACGACCGCTCCGGTCACGAGTGACAGCGCGAGGTCGCCGGCGTTGATGGCGAGACCCTCGCCTTCTCGGATGTGCAGACACGGCTCGCCTCGGCGTGTGAGCGAGGAGTCCTCGATGTCGTCGTGGATGAGCGCTGCGGTGTGGAAGTGCTCGACCGCCGCAGCGGCGCTGCGCGCAAGGTCCTTGTCGCCGCCAACCGCCTCACAGGCCAACAGGCAGATGAGCGGGCGGTGACGCTTGCCCGCGTTGTCGCTGAAGTCGGCGAGCGGGCCGTAGAGGTAGCGCTTCATGTCCGGGTGGGTGCCATCGACGAAGAACGTCGCCAGGTAGCGGTCGAAGCTCTTCGAATTCCTCTTCAGGTACAGCTCGAACCCGGTCAAGTAGGCCCCTCCTCAAAGCACCCCGGCGGTGGCGTAATCGTAGCAGACCGAGAGGCCTTTCCCCGCGCTATCCGTCCCGAAATGCCTTCTCGAGAAACACGCCGTCTTCCGAGAAACGCTTGCGGTACGTGAGCAGCACCGCAACGACGCTACCCATCGCCGTCGCGGCAGCCACCATGAGCATCACCACGATCTGGTAGCCGGTCGCCGTCACGGGGTCGGCGCCGGCGAGGATCTGCCCGGCCATCATGCCCGGGATGAAGACGATTCCGGCAGCCGCCATGGAGTTGATGGTGGGGATCAGGCCGGCTCTGAGGGCGTCTCGGATTGAGTCGTGCGCGGCCTCCCACGGAGTCGCACCCATGGCGATGAGCGCGAGGACCTCATCGGTGCGCGAGTCGAGGTCCGAGTAGACCCGCTCAAGTGACAGCGCGATGCCGGTCATCGAGTTGCCCAGCACCATGCCGGCGATGGGGATCACGTAGCGCGGCTCGTACCACGGCTCGACACCCACCACGAGCCCGGTCACCGCGAACGTCACGGTGAAGGCGGTAAGCCCCATGGCCAGCGCACTCGACATGAAGATGTGGCCCGGAGCGTCAGGTGCGCGCTTGACCACGATTCGGGCGGCGACAAGCACCATGAATACCATGAGCCCCAGTACCAGCCACCACCAACTCACCGAGAAGACCCATCGCAGCACGAAGCCCAGCGCGAGCAGCTGCACGTAGGTGCGCGCGGTCGCCCACGCGAGGTCCTTCTCGATACCCAGCGACAGCCGCAGCGACACCACCCCCACGAACAGCACGAACAGCGTGGAGAGCGCGAGCTGGGGCCAGCCTATGGCGATGACGCCGCCAACCGTGTCGGTCACGATGCCACCTCCTCAAGCCGCCCGCTATGCATCCTGAGTCTACGGGTGGCCAGCCCATCGGTGGCGCGGTGGCGCACGCGGACAATGCCCCCACCCTGCTGGGCGAAGGCGGTGCAGGCTTCCGAGACGAGCTGGGCGCTGTGATCGTCGAGAGCGGCGTCGGCCTCATCGAGAAGCAGGACCTTGGGGGCCGTGAGCAGCACGCGTACGAGCGCGATGCGTGCCTGCTGACCCACTGAGAGGCGCAGCGCGGAGCGCTCAAGCGCGATGTCGGACAGCCCCACACTGTCGAGCGCCTCGCGCAGCCCGCCAGTCTGTGGCGCGACCGAACCATGGCGCGCCTTCAACGTCCACGGCAGCAGCAGATTGTGCTCGACCGACGCATCGACGATCGCAGGCTTCTGCGGCACCAGCGCAACGTGCGTGCGCCATTCCTGCGCGGTCATCGACGTGTGCGGGCCGCCCTGAAGCTCCAAGTACCCTTGGGCACCGGGCAGCAGCCACGACAGCGCCCGCAACAGTGTGGACTTCCCCGAGCCGCTGGGACCCACCACATCGGCGATCTCGCCGGCGCGCAGTTCGAGATCCACGCCATCGAGAACGCGCACGGGACCGGCATCACCGGTGAGCGTTGCCGTGAGTCCTGTGGCGAGAAGCAGCGATGTCGCGGCTTGGGTTGGCATGAGTCCATGCTACCCGAGCCGCGACATTCGCGGTGCAGTGCTTTGTTACACCTGCGCTACTTGACCTTGAACTTGTACCACGACGAGTACGAGGTGGCGTGTCCGGTGTCGCTGTGCACCGCGCGCACGCGCCAGGTGCCCTTGTACGGCAGCTTGACCTTGACCTTGACCCGCGAGTAGCTGGAGTAGTTGTATGCCTTCGCGCTCACGGTCTTGTAGGTCTTCCACTTGCCGGACTTGTAGCGCTGGAACTGCAGCTTGACCGGCTTGGTGCCTGCGGTATGGCGCGGCTTGATCGACGCGTACCAGGTGTAGGTCTTCTTGGCCTTGACCGTCTTGACCGACTTCCACGGCTTGCCCAGATAGGCCTTGGGCTGGATGGTGCGGCTCGACCCTTGCGAGGCGTTGTAGCCGGCCGCGCCGTTGAACACCAGGCGATAGACGGTCTTGGTGTAGTTGTATCCACTGGAGGAGGCCGGGATGTCGAACTTCACGTACCCGGTCGAGTTCGTGGCCTTGGTCTGCATGTTGACCCATGAGCCTGAGGTGCGGTTCGACAGGCGCTGCAGCGTCACGTTGCGGCCACCCAGCTTGGTGGTGCCAGAGACCAGAACCCCCGCCAGGTACGATGCCTGACCGTACGCGGGGTTCTTCCGGTACGCGAGCGAGGTGATGGTGCTCGACTTGCGGGCGTTGGAAGACACGATCTCCTTGGCGCCGGAGTAGTTGCGCAAGCCATCGACCGCCCGAGCACGGATCCACACCTGGCCGGTGCCCACCGTCGCCGTATCCGGAGTGAACGTGTAGCTCCAGTTCCTGCCACCGTTGGCCGAACTCGCGTCAATCCACTTCTCACCAAGGGACCAGGAGCTGCCACTGAAGTAGCGTCCGTCTGCGCGCCGGATGCTCACCTGAGCACCCGCGACGCCCACGCCGGCGTCAGAAGCCGTTCCGGTGACCGTGACCGGCGAACCGGCACTCACCGAGAAGCCCGTCGCCGGGGGGCTGATGTTCACGGTGGGCACACCGATCCCCGCCGACACGGTGGTCCAGTTCGCACCGCCATCGGTGGTGCGATAGATGGTCTCGTCATCGCCCACCGCGATCCACTTGGTGGCGGTGACGGTCGCGACTGAGCGCAGCGTCTTCTTCTGAGGCATCTGGACGCCGGTCCACGTGGCGCCGCCGTTGGTGGTCCGCGCGATCCAGCCGTCTGCGCCAACCACAACCACGGTGTTGGCGTCGACCGCAGCGATGTCGTTGAAGACCTTCGCGGCACTGGGCGGCCCGCCGAAGATCGCGGTGGGCAGCGCTTGGCCTGTCCAGCTGGTACCACCGTTGGTGGTCTTCATGACGTACTTGTAAGTGCCGGCTCCGAACGCGACGGTGCTGCTCACGGCCGCAACCGATGTGATGGCGAAGTCAGGCAGACCGACGATGGCGGGCGGCGTCTGCTTGTCCCACGTCTGTCCGGCGTCAGTGGTCTTGAAGATGAGTATCTCTTTGTAGGTGGTGGTATTGCCGCCGGTGTCAGGCGTGCGCTCGTTGCCTACCGCCCAGCCAACCTGCCCGTCTCCGAAGGTGTCGACATCGCGCATGTCAGCATTGGTCACCTTGGGGTCCTCGGTATCGGTGCCCGGGTACTCGGGCCCCTGCCACGTGCGGGTCCACGACGTGTCGCCGTTCTCGCTGGCGATGATCACCCCGTAGAGGCCTCCGGCGCCGGCGGCACCGCTACCGGAGTACTTGCCAACCGCGACGGTCCTGCCGCCGTTGAACCGTTCGACCGCAGCTGCCTGGATCTGGTCTCCCGGCAGTTCACCGGCCGCACTGCCCCACGACACGCCAAAAT
>CAYXQU010000081.1:0-7465 GCA_964467305.1 uncultured Eubacteriales bacterium | reverse complement strand
CCTCGGCTTCATCGTCATCGAAGAGCGCTTCTGGGGCCAAGAAGCCCAAGAAGGACGCGACGCAGAAGCTCAGAGGTTCAGGCGCATGGAAGACCGCGGTCGCGTCGCACTACAGCCGCACCTTCACCGGCCGAGGCGCCAGCGGAGCACGTATCGGACCGTACTCGATGATGGTCGCGCACAAGACGCTGCCCTTCGGCACGCTCATCGAGTTCGAGTACAAGGGCAGACGCGCGGTCGCGAAGGTGGCCGACCGTGGCCCTCACTCGGCCGGCCGAACCTTCGATCTGGGACCGGGCATAGTCCGTGCGCTGAACTTCAACGGTGTCCACAAGGTGAAGTACCGCATCATCGGCAAGTAGCGTCTCGCGCCACGTAATGAGCCCAGCGCTCGTCGACCCAGCCCTGAACACCTTCGATCGCTTCAGGGCTGAGCGTCTTGAACCGGCCCTGTCTCGACACGTACTCCGCGACTGGCGCCTGAAGGCCGGCCTTCGCCAAAGACCTTGACCGGCCGGTCAGCCGGAAGGTGCCATCCTCGATCTCGTAGAGAACGACGAGGCCAGCGTCGACGGCGAGCTTGCCTATCGCGACCGAGTCCTTGGGGTCGAACGCCCAGCCACTGGGGCAAGGGGTGTTCATATGGATGTAGCGAAGCCCCACCATTTGCTTGGCCTTCACGACCTTGTCGTACACGTCTGCGGGAAACACAGCACTCGTCGAGGCCACGTAGGGCAGATCGTGAGCCTCCATGATGCGCGCCATGTCTTTCGGGTTCTCTCGCTTCCCCGCAAGCGTCGTGGTCGTGCGAGCGCCCGCCGGTGTCGACCCCGAGCGCTGCGTACCCGTGTTCATGTACGCCTCGTTGTCGTAGCAGATGTAGATGAAGTCGTCGTTTCGCTCAGCGGCACCCGACAGCGCCTGGATCCCTATGTCCGCGGTGCCTCCATCACCTGCTATCGCCACCACGGTCATCTCATCGGCACGCCCCAGCGCGCGAAGCCCTGCCGCCACGCCCGCAGATGATGCAGCCGTTGAAGGGAACGCCACGTTCACCCACGGCACAGCCACTGACGCGATGGGGTACATGCCACCTAGCACCGTCAGGCAGCTTGCCGGGTTCACAATGACCATCTGACCGTCGAGCGCAGCAGTGATCTGGCGCAAGGCGATGCCGATGCCGCAGCCGGCACACGCGCGGTTGCCTGGCAACACATACCCAGCATCGGGTAGATCGACGATGCCCGTCATCGCTCCTCCATCTCGACGATACCTACCCAAGCCGTATCGCGCACACGAACATCTGCCTCGAAGTCGCGGATCGCAGACCGCACAGCATCTGCCAGACCGGCAGGGGTGACATCGCGACCACCCAGGCCACACACGGCGCCAAAGACACACGGCGACTCTGCCTGAGCCGCGATTGCCGCCTTCAAGTCCGTGCAGATGGGCCCTTCGTAGCCGTACGAGAGAGCTTTATCGAAAGTCAGCACAAGCGATCGACCGGCAAGCTTCGTGAGCAGCTCCTCCGCGGGAAACGGGCGATAGGTCCGCACACCCAGTACGCCCGCACTCACACCCTCGGCGCGGAGGTTCTCGGCGACGAGCGTAAGCTGCGTGACCAGCGATCCGGCGGCCACCAGCACGACGTCCGCATCGTCGAGCAGGTACTCCCACACCAGACCCCCCCATGAGCGACCGGTAAGGCTATGCCACTCGGCATCGGCGCGCGGAATGACTTCGAGCGCATCGCGCAGCGCGCCGTGATGCATCGCGCGGAACTCCATGTAGCCGGGTCGCTGCACGCCATCGGAGTCCCGTCGGGGATCAGCCAGCGTGACGGGGCCCACGTTGTGCGGATCCGCGGGGTCGATCACCTGCGCCGGTGTCGGCCGTGGCGGCAGGAACCTATCGACCGTTCCGGTGTCCGGAACGGCGACCGGCATCATGGTGTGCGACAGCAGGAAGCCGTCGTAGCACACCATCACCGGCACTGAGATCTGCTCGGCGATCCGGAAGGCCTGAACCGTGGTGTCAAGTATCTCCTGGTTGTCTCGGCAGTAGAGCTGGACCCAGCCGGCATCGCGGACGCTCATCGAGTCCTGCTGGTCGTTGAGGACGTTCCAGGGAGCCGCCATCGCCCGGTTGGCTATGCACATCACGATGGGAAGTCGCGCACCGGCTGCCCACCAGACCTGCTCGGTCATGTAGGCAAGACCGTTGGCCGAGGTGGCCGTGAAGGCACGCGCGCCCACGGTCGAAGCGCCAATGCACACCGACAAGGCCGAGTGCTCGGACTCGACCGCGACGAACTCGGCCGGCAACTCTCCGGACTCCACCCACGCCGAGAGCGTCTCGACGACCGGCGACTGAGGCGTGATGGGATAGGCGGCGACGACCTGCACGCGAGCAAGCTTCGCCGCGGTGGCGGCCGCTTCGTTACCGGTCATGACGGTGCGCAGCGCCTCACTCATTGTTGTTCTCCCCCGGAAGTTCACACACTCCGTGCTGCGCCTCGGCGACCATCGCTATCGCCGAGGACGGACAGACCTCGGCGCAGATGCCGCACCCTTTGCAGTGGTCCAGATCGAACTGCGGACCCACCGATCGGCTTACGCAGGCATCGGGACAGTAGACCCAACACAGCTGGCAGGTTGGCTTGCCCGCCTTCACCGCCACGCATGCGGCTTGATCCACCAGGACCGGGCGCTTGGCACGCCAGTCGCCGGTACGCCCCGCTTCGCCGGCAGCAGGACGCGACATCGAGATCTCAGATGCCCCACGAGAACGATACTCGCCACCGCTCATCAGTCAGCCTCCTGTCTGACGACCGCGGCGGGTGCACATTCATACGCGATGCGCGCCGCCTTGGCGTTCTTGTCACCCGCGGAGCCGGAGAACATGGCGCGGATCGCCTCTTCGACCGATTCCGGCGTGACCAGTCCCGTGGACTTCGACATCGCGCCAAGGATCGCCGCACTCACGACCGGGGATCCACCCACGATCACGTCGGCGGCCTCTGCAGCCCCGGTGACATCAGTGACGACCACCCGAGTCGCGTCATCCACGTCCAGATCGAACGATGCTCCAGGCCGAGATGAGTTCACGATGACGGTGCCGCCGGGTTTGAGCCCACGCAGAGCGCCCCCCACCTCGAGCAGCGACTCATCGAGTACAACGACCACGTCGGGCTCGGTGACCTGCGAGAGTACGCGGATGGGCGCGTCATCGAGTCGCGTCGAGGCCGAGACGGGCGCGCCGCGACGTTCGGCCCCGAACGACGGCTGGGACATGACTCCAGTCCACCCGCTGCGGTAAGCGGCATCAGCCAGCAGCTTGGCGCTCGTAACCGCGCCCTGGCCGCCACGTCCATGCCATCGGATCTCGTGCATCAGCCCGTCTCCCCGCTGTCCGCATGCGGCACCTGACACTCATCGGCGCCGGTCGCCTCGCTTGCGAAGACCGCGACGTCGCCAGCACCCACAAGCTCGGTCGCCATCTCGCGCAGTCTGTACTTCTGGATCTTGCCGCTCGCGGTCTGGGGATACTCCTCGACGAAGAACACGTACTTCGGGCACTTGTAGCGTGCGAGCCTCGCCCGAGTGAACTCTTGCACATCGCCCTCGGTGATCTCTGATCCAGCGAACCGCTTGATGAAGGCCCCGACGACCTCGCCGTACTTGGCGTCGGGAACACCAACCACCTGGACGTCCTTCACCCCGGACATCGTGTAGAGGAACTCCTCGATCTCGCGCGGGTAGATGTTCTCGCCGCCACGGATGATCATGTCCTTGATGCGCCCGGTGATGCGGTAGTAGCCATCCTTATCGACGGTGCCCAGGTCGCCCGAGTGCAGCCAGCCGTCCTTGTCCACGGCATTGGCTGTAGCCTCAGACATGCCGTAGTACCCCTTCATGATGTTGTAGCCTCGGCACAGCAGTTCTCCCGGCACGTCTGGCGGACAGTCCAAGCCCGTCTCGGGATCGACGACGCGCACCTCGACCTCGGGATGTTTGGTGCCCACCGTCTCGCACTTGTGCTCAAGGTCGTCGTCGACCGAGGTCTGCGTGAAGACCGGAGAGGCCTCCGTTAGGCCGTATGCGATCGTGATCTCGCTTGCGTGCATCCGATCGATGACCTGACGCATCGTCTCGATGGGGCAAGGCGAGCCCGCCATGATGCCCGTCCGCAAGCTCGTGAGATCGAACATGTCAAACATTGGGTGGTCGAGCTCGGCGATGAACATGGTCGGCACGCCATAGAGCGCGGTCGCTCGCTCCTTCTGGACCGCCGCAAGCACCAGCAAGGGATCCCACTGCTCCACCATCACAAGCGTTGAGCCGTGCGTTAGAGCCGCGAGCACCCCCAGTACGCAGCCGAAGCAGTGGAATAGCGGCACGGGTAGGCAGATCCTGTCGTCGCTTGTCAGCTTCTGACGCTCACCTATGTAGTAACCATTGTTGAGGATGTTGCGGCTGGTGAGCATGACCCCCTTGGGAAAACCGGTCGTGCCTGAGGTGTACTGCATGTTCACGACATCGTCTGCACTTCCCTGTGATACCGCGTCGCGAAGTGCATCGTCATCGCCGTGCTCGCCCAACACCAGCAGCTCGGGAACGGAGTAGAAGCCCCGGTGCTTCTCGGGGCCCATGTAGATGAGAGACTTGAGTCGCGGGTAATCCTTGGCGTCAAGTCGGCCGCGCTCCTGGGTCGATGCCTCCGGAATCAGGCCACGCACGATCTCGACGTAGTCGACATCACGAAACGTGTCGATGACGGCGAGCGCCTTCATGTCCGACTGCTTCAGCACGTACGCGAGCTCGTGGCTCTTGTAGACCGGATTGACCGTCACCAGCACGACGCCGATCTTCGCGGTTGCGAACATGAACGTCAGCCAGTCGGGCACGTTTCGGGCCCAGATACCCAGATGGTCCCCCCGCTCCAGTCCAATCGCCATGAGGCCCTTGGCGAGCCTGTCGACTCGGTCGTTGAACTCACGGTAGCTCCACCTGAGATCGCGATCGGGGTAGACGACGAAATCGCGCTCACCATGCTCCGACACCACGCGCTCGAAGTACTGGCCAATGGTCAACTCGGTGTGTAGGGCCATTTCCGAGGCCTCCCTTACGCCGAAGCGAAGACGACGGCCAGGATGCGCGCTGGAGAGGGACTCGATCCCCGAACCTGATGCGGCACGATCGAGTCGTAGTAGATGCTGTCACCCACACCAAGGATCCAGGTGTCCTTTCCGTACTCGATCTCGATCGATCCCTCGAGCACGTAGATGAACTCCTCGCCCTCATGGCTGGACAGCGAACGCTCGTTGGCCGGATTGACCGTGATGATGAAAGGTTCCATATGACGGGCGACCTTGCCTGGCGCAAGCGACGTGAAGTCCAGAGTTCCTTCGCCGACGCCGGTCTCCAGATCATGGGTACGCTCGATGGTCGAGGCCTCGCCGGCGCGCACGATGACCGGCCCAACGCTGGACTCGTCGTCGAGCAAGGTCCCCAGTCGCACGCCCAGCGCCCGCGTGATCTTGATGAGCGGGGCCAGCGATGGGGCGATGGCTCCGGACTCAAGCTGCTCGATCGTCGAGGGCTCACAGCCGCTTCGCTGCGCTAGTTCTGCCACATCAAGCCCCAGAGACTCCCTGAGTGTCGTCAGCTTCGACCCCACACGGTTCGCGTCTGCCATACGCACTCTCCCCTTCCCCTCCGGAAGTCGCCGGCGCACCGAACGGACTTCACCGTCTGACAGTCAGTTCCGCCGGTCCGAGGCGGCACACCGAATCGCATCATAGCGAAAACCGTGTCGCGACGATGTGGCCCTTGTTGGGGTGACCGGCAGGCTCACCCGAGGCCCAGGAGCCTCTCTGCATTGCCACCAAAAACGGCCTGCGTCTCATCGGCCGTGAGCCCAACTTCGCGCAGCAGCCCTATCTCGTGCGCGACATCAGTCCAGGGCCCATCGGAACCGAACAGGATGCGATCGACGCCGTGAGCCCGGACCATCCGAAGGAACTCCTCGTCAGGCAGATGCCCCAGGGTATAGGCGGTATCGAGCCACACGTCTTGGCCCAGCAACCGTTGCGTGACCCCGTCCCACTCCCGGAACCCGCCCATGTGTGCAAGTACGACCGTGAGCTCCGGCCACTGATCGAGAACCTGCTCGAACGAAGCGGGAGTGCCGTGCACGGTGGGGTGGATGACGTCGGCTCCCGCATGGAACAGCACGATCATGCCCTGCTCCACCGCCGCATCATAAACACGTGCCATTCTGGAATCGTGCGGCTCGAAACACTGGTGCTCGGGGTGCAGCTTGAAGCCCTGAAGACCCATTCCGCGCATGCGTGCCATCTCGGCGCCCGGATCATCGAAGTCTGGGTGCATCGCCCCGAACGGCACGATGCGGGCAGACGCGACCGAGGCCGCCCAGTCGTTGATCGAGACCACTTGCGACGGCTTGGTCGCGACGGGCTGGATCACCGAGACCGACACCCCGCCGGCATCCATCGCGGCCGTGAGGCCACCGATGGTACCGTCGTAGTGCGCACTCAGGTCGCCTTGGGCCTCAAGCGAGGGCACTGCGGCGACGGCCACTGCATCCGTGAACGCGTGCGTGTGAAAGTCGATGATTCGCATGGTGTCAAGCATACCGAACGCGGGCAGCGGGTCTTGTGGCACTACTCGGTCCAGCCGCTCGGCCCGAATGCTTCGTGCACGGCGGCGGGGTCCAGGCGCTCCCACAAGCACATGTCCGCCCCAACGGAACGAAGGGCGTCGGTGATGGTGACCGCCCATGTGTTCTCGAACGCGACTGCGATCACAACCGATCCTGGCACCATGCCTTCGGTGAAATGTTCAGCATTGCTGGAGTCGAACAGCCCCTGACCCGGGCGCCCGCGATATCCCAGAAGGGCCGCATCTTTCGGACCCACATCCTCGACATCGAGCGCGCGTATCGAACCGTCAGCCTCCATTATCAGCATGAGCGCGTCAATTACCCGAATCGCTCCGCTGCTCGTGAAGCGCTCGATCGCGGCCAATACCCTGCCGTCGAAGCCGGGGTTCGTAAGCGTTGTCACGAGCACATCCACGTCACCAACGGCGGTCATACTGCCACCTCTCCTTGAGTTGATTCGGTCAGCGTCATCGGCATCCGCACGAGCTACTTGCCCAGCCGCTCGATCAGAAGCGCTTGCGCCTCTGTTACGTCCCGTACGGGCACCTGAACCTCGTTGTGACGGGCGAATCCGGGCTTCCACGGCGCGTCGAACTGGGCTGCCACCGGCTCGCCCGTCTCGGTGAGTCCTTGGGCGGCGATCCACTCGCGAGCCACGACCAGGTGCCGGGCGAACGTCTCGTCACTCAGGCGGCCGCCAAAGGAGACCACCACCTCGAGATGAGACGGTACCGGCTCAAGCGTGACATCCGGGTTGTTGGGCGTGGGAAGGTCTTCGACC
>CAYXQU010000080.1:0-7487 GCA_964467305.1 uncultured Eubacteriales bacterium | reverse complement strand
GCCGCTCGGCTGGCTGGCATGTCTGTCGCCGCTTCTGCTGCTGCCGCTGCTGTTCCTGCTTCGCAAGGTGCGCTTCATCGTGACACCTGACTTCGTCGAAGCCCTGATCGTCGCCGAGAAGGTCGAGGCGGTCTCCAAGAAGCGTCGCTTGCGCCTGGTGGCTCCAGAGGCGGACAAGCCGCTCTACGAAAGCAGAGTGGCCCAAGACATCGCGCTCGACGAGCTCATCGAGTTCGACGAGTACTCTGAGTCCGATGCCCGGGCCTACGCTGAGCGCTACGACTTCGACGAGCGCACTTCCATCCTGGTCGCCATGGCCTCACGTGTTCGCGGACTTGCTTCCGAGGACCGCGATCTGCGGCGTGACGCCACCGTCGCCGACGTGCGCGCGGTGAGCTTCGACGAGTTCAGGAAGGACTATCTAGACTAGTTATATATGTATTCAGAACTGTGATTTGACACCATAAGAGTCGCCAGATATGCTCATTGTGTGAAGTTTGTAACGATGGTTACAAACATCTGGATCGCCCCGGCAGGCGTACAGATGTCCGCAGCAAGAATTGACACGAAACCATAGGACGATCTCCGAGCCCCTCGGACCTACAGCGTCTCGATGACGCCAGGGTCGCCGGGCCGTCAGGGTTCGATCGGGAAACCGGTGAGCCTCCCGCGCTTGAAAAGGAGATCGCGAGAAGTAGGGACGACCCACCGGCGCACAACGGGTCGTTCGTACTATCGCGTTCTCCTAAGGGTAAGGGAGGCACGACGAATATGTGTTCTACGACCAGTGCATGGCTACCGCCTATTTCGGCGATGTCGAGCACTGGTCTTTTTGTTTTCAGCTCCCGCAAGCATGGCAGCGACTCGAGAGGAGAGCGTACGACTACCAGCGCGCTGCGTAGCCTCGGAAGAGGTGGGGGCTCCAAGATTCGTCTGATCACCAAAGGTCAGAAGGGAAACCAGTAATGGCAACTAGGGACACCGGGCAGGCTGCCTCGGGAATCACCAGACGTGATTTCCTGAAGGCTGCAGCTGCCACAACAGCGGTGGCCGGATGTGGACTGGACTTCGCGTTCAACGCCGAGAAGGCTGCGGCGTACGAAGGCAATCCGGACTACACGGTCACCTTCACGACGTGTCCGTACTGCTCCGCCAGCTGCGGACAGCGCGTCGTGAAAGACAACGCCACCAACGAGATCGTCGATCTCTACGGTGACTTCGAGTCGCCGATGAACTCGGGCGGCCTGTGCTCCAAGGGAGCCGGCAGCCTGCAGCTCGTCAATAACGAGCGCCGTCTTGGCGCTTTCGCGGGAACGCATCCCGAGGATGACGTCTTCGCGTACGACTCGGGCTACGACGCCACCGGCGTCGCATATCGCCGCGAGGGCGATGGCCCTTGGACGAAGGTCACCCTGGACGACGCGTTCGAAGAGGCCGCTCAGCGCCTCATGACCGCTCGTGCGACCGACGCTACGCTTTGGGACCCCGCGAACCTGAAGTACAACACCAAGGGTGTCGCGTTCCTGGGCTCGTCGCACATGAACAACGAGACCAACTACCTGTACCGCAAGGTCATTGCGAATTTCGGTTCAAGCAACACCGAGCATCAGGCCCGTATATGACACAGCTCCACGGTGGCCGGTCTGGCCGCCGCATTCGGGCGTGGCGCAATGACGAATCACTGGGCCGACATGGCCAACTCGACGTGCGTGATCGTGTGGGGTGCGAACCCGGCTGAGAACCACCCGGCTTCGATCGCACACATCGGACGCGCTCGCTTCCCCAAGGACTTCTTCCCTGGCGACGCGCGTGCAGACAAGACGCCGGCGAGGCTCATCGTCATCGATCCTCGGAAGACCCGCACCGCAGCACTGTGCAACGAGGACGCTGGCGATCGTTACATCCGCATCCGTCCCGGTACCGACATCGCACTGGCTATGGGCCTCATTCGCTACATGGTCGACAAGATCGAGTCGCTTCCCGGCGCAGATCCGGTGCGTGTGAAGTTCTTCGACTACCTGAACCAGAATCAGGCCGGCACGTTCTACAAGGACGACGCCGCAACCGCCACGAGCGCGGTGGCCGCGACTCAGGGTTCGGGCTACGTCAACGGCAACTCGAAGTACACCGACGCCCGCTTCCTCGTGAAGACGGACGGCACGGACTACGAGCGCGCTCGCATCAAGCTGGACGGCACCATCACCACGGATCCGGCGGACGCGACCACGGTCTCCAACTTCCCGGTCAAGGCCACTGCGGTCGATGCCGACCCGCAGACCGTCTACAACCGGCTCAAGGCTCACGTGGCGCCGTACACCCTCGCGGTGACCGCGGACATCGTGGGCTGCACCACCCAGGAGATCGAGTTCATCGGCGACGCGATCATCGACAACAGCCGCTGCTCCTCAGGTGCCTCGACCGATGCTCGCGATGTCGACTACCGAGCAACCACGCTGCTCTACGCGATGGGTCTCACCCAGCACACCTGTGGTGGCCAGAACGTCAAGTCGTTCGCGGTCATCCAGACGCTCATGGGCAACATGGGACGAGCCGGTGGTGGTATCAACGCCCTGCGTGGCATCCATAACGTGCAGGGTTCGACCGACATGGGCCTGCTCTTCGGCAACATCCCTGCCTACTCGGGCAACCCCACGGTGCAGATCAACGCCGACGCGAACGCGTTCGGCAAGTACATGGATGGGCTCTGGGGCAACCCGGTATCTGGTACCGGCGGACGTGCGTCCATGGACTTGTCCTACGACGATGCGTACAACACGACGCCCATGGGCCTGCAGCAGCGCGGCTTCTACAACATGACCCTGAAGTGGTTCGGCGACTACGCCTCGATCAACGGCATGGCGCTCGGCGCAGCCAAGCGCGCCGCTGTCGACGCGTGCTACTCGCTGTGGCCCAAGGGTAATGGCGACAACCACATCGTGATGTTCCGCAAGATGGCCGCCGGCACCACCAAGGCGCTCGTCGCCTGGGGCCAGAACCCGGCCGTCACCGAGCCTCATCAGGGTGCCGTCCGTCAGGGCCTCTACGAGCTCGATACGCTCGTCTGCACCGACATGTTCCTCACCGAGACCAGCGCTGTATCTCGCAAGCCGGGCAGCGTCACGCTGCTGTTCCCCTCGTGCTCGCACGTGGAGAAGGCCGGCTCGGCAACGAACTCCGGCCGTACGCTTCAGTGGCGCTACGAAGCTGTCGCCCCCCGCGGCAACAGCAAGGACGACACCGAGCTCATGCTCCGGTTCGCCAAGGCGCTCGATGACGAGGGTGCTTTCCAGCACATCAAGGATGTCTGGGACGCTAACTCGATCACGTACGACACCTCGGTGTACAAGCAGCTCTACGGCAACCCGTACGGCGGCTTCCTGACGACGCACGCCAACTACACCGACGTGAGCATGGCTGGTGTCGAGATGGCCACCATGCGCGAGCTCGTGAGCGACACCAACTCGTATCCCACCACCACGGTGTACGGTTCCGAGGCCGTGTCCGAGTACGTCTATCGTGAGATGGCCACCGGCGTGGGCGGCGGCGGATCCATCTGGATCTACACCAATGCTTTTGTCACCGACTACACCTCGAACCGTCACGCTGCCAGCGCCCTGCCGGGTGCCACCGGTCAGCCCAACTGGGGCACGTACAACCGCTCCAAGAGCCGCGATCGCGCAGACGGCAACTTCCAGATGGCGTTCCCGGGTTGGGGCTACGCATGGCTCGTCAATCGCCGCGTGCTCTACAACAACGGCGAGATCCCTGGCGACGTCACGGACTTCTTCATGGGTCCGGACTCCGTCGGCCGGCTCTACGTCAGCACCAACACCGCTCAGGTGCTCAACTACTCGCGTTGGTACCGCAAGGTCCAGGGCCTTGCCGACAGGCCCACGCCTGTTGTCGCTGGCGATACCTCCAGCCCGCACTACTCTGCTGGCTCGGTCACGTACGCCGGTCGCTTCCCTGCCCACGTCGAGCCCTACGAGACACCTCGTCAGGATCTGCTCGCCGTCTGGGGCCGCAACACGAGCACTACGGCGAACATCATCGGCACCCAGGCCAACTGGAACCTCGTTCCGGACAGCACGCCGGTCGCCGGTCGTGACATCGCGGCATCGAACTTCCCGCTTGTGCTCACCACCATCCGGTGCGTCGAGCACTTCCAGGGCGGTCCGATCACCCGTAACAACCACTGGAACGCAGAGCTCGAGCCCGAGCCCTGGATCGAGCTCAACTCGGTTGATGCCCGCACCTTCGGCATCAGGGACGGCGACATGGTCAAGATCGTCACCGCCCGTACCGAGGGCTTGGCTGGCGACATGCTGCCCAAGTACGGCGAGGGCTTCCGTGCTCGCGTGGGTGTCGGTCTGCAAGGCAACCAGCGCGTAGGCGCCGGTGTGGTCGCGATTCCATGGCACTGGGGTGATGTCGGTCTGTCAACCGGCTCCCGCGCCAACGACCTGTGCATCGACGCAGGCGACGCGAACACCACGATTCCAGAGTCCAAGGCATGCCTGTGCCGTATCGAGAAGCTGTAAGGAGGTGTGACTGATGGCTAATGTTATGGCGGTATTCCAAGACGTCGACAAGTGCATGCGCTGCAACGGCTGCGTGACTGCCTGCAAGCGTACGTGGGACCTCAAGAACTTCACCGACATCGAAGATGTCAAGCCTCAGCGCTCGGTCGTCAACCCGCGTCAGCGGCTCGCGATCAAGAGCCAGAAGCGTGTCGACATGGGTCCGTTCATCCGCTTCACGTGCTGGCACTGCCCCGATCCTCCCTGCGCCGCTCGCTGCCCTCTGGGCGCGATCAGCAAGGAAGAGAACGGTGCTGTGTCCGTGGACAACACCAAGTGCAACCCGTCCTCGTGCGTGACGGCCGCCGGCACCTACCCGTGCGCAGACGGCTGCCAGCGTGGTGGCTACCCCAAGATCGGTGTCGCCTACGAAGGCGGTCCGTTCGCCGGCCTTCCCAAGATGAACAAGTGCACCCTGTGCTGGGGTCGCGCCGGTTCTGACGATCAGGTTGGCGGAGACGCCCTCCAGACTCGTGCTACGGCTGCCCAGATCGCCGCTGTTCCCGAGAAGGCCCACGAGCCGGCTTGCGTCTCGAGCTGCCCCGCCAAGGCCATGAAGTGGGACACGCGCGAGAATATCCTCGCTTACCTCGAGGATCCGGCCAACGGCTACATCTTCGGTCCTGGCTCGGTCGCACCTGGCACCAAGAACTGGATGGGCAACGGCTCGCTGTTCTGGGGAAGCAAGACCACGCTTCTCACGCCGGCCAAGGCTGATCCGTTCATCGAGGATCACATCGCTCCGATGACCTCAAGTCTGCTCTCAAGCGGTAAGATGATCCTGCCCACGCTGTTTGTGGGTGGCCTGGCCGCTCTGTCCGCCCGCCGTATCGCAAACGGCGACAACACCGATAAGGAGGTGTAGAGACGATGACTATGACTCGCAAGCTCGCCTTCGCGGCGGTACTGGCTGCAGTAGTCGCCCTCGCGCTTCCGATGGTCGCCTTCGGTAACTTCGCGATCCACGGCAACTACGTCGCGGACACCGATGCGTGCGCCGGTTGCCACCGCGCCCACACCTCGGTCTCCACGATTACGTGGAACAACGGTTCCGAGAACCGCAGTGCCCTGCTCGTGACGTCGGCCACGCAGATGTACCAGTTCTGCTACGCGTGCCACGACGCGACCGGCCAGGGTGCAGACACCAACGTGCAGGAAGGCATCTACGAGGGCACCGACTACGGTACCCAGGGTGGCACCCTCAACGGTGGTGGCGCGGAGTTCATGCCTGTCTACAACGCGAGCCTCGGCACCACGGTCTCTGCTCCGGTCACATCCGAGCACGAGTTCCGCGGTTCCAGCTGGGGTGCGTTCGGCGGTGGCTACTACGGTGGGGCGAACCCTCCCGCCACTCTGCCTGACGGTCAGATCTCCGGTGCACAGGCCGGCGAGTCCGTCGACATCAAGATGGACTGCGCTACCTGCCACGATCCGCACGGCTCTCCCAACTACCGCATCCTGAAGACCGCGGTCAACGGCAACGTCGTGGGTCAGTACGGCCCCGGTGGTACTGCTGTCGACCCCGATCCTGACGGCTGGGTGTCCTCGCTCGAGGAAGGCTGGCCTGTCGGCGGATTCCGCCTGCACACCGCCTACCCGGATTACGTGCCGGACTACACCACCGCCCGCTACGCCAAGGGTCGCGATACTGACTCTGGCCGCGACGCGGAAGAGACCGGCATGAGCGGTTGGTGCGCCGGTTGCCACCAGACCTACTTGCTGCCTGAGCAGCAGTTCACGAAGTCTGACGGCACGACCTACACCGCGTCGGGCAACGTCTACAACGCCGGCGATGGCTCTGGTCTGCTCCTGCGTCACCGTCACCCGGTCAACGTCCCGCTGTCCAACTTCAATGGCGCGATGGATCTCGTGGTTGACTCCGGTCTGCCGCTTGCTCACGACATCGACGTCACGGAGAACGGCAACGACGGTGGCAACACCTCCGGTGACTGGATCGAGTGCCTGACGTGCCACCGTGCCCACGGTACGGTCGCGCAGATGGAAGGCTTCGCAGCCGATGGCTCGCTGCCTATCGACATTGACGGTGTGCCGCGCAACAACTTCGTGGGCGATCCCAGCGCGCTGCTGCGCATGGACAACCGCGGTGTCTGCGAGGCTTGCCACAACAAGTAATGGGGCATTTCAGTTGCAGGTGTGTCGGCACGTGCATCTGATAGTGTCGAAAGGGCCGGGGGCAACCCCGGCCCTTTCAAGTACCGAGTGGAGATACACACATTTCTCATGAGATGCACAGAGTCTCGCGGTGGCTCGGACCGGCGGTAGCTGCGGTCGGTTTCGTGCTCTTCTACGTCATGTCCACCGTGGTCATGGACCAGGTTCGAGACAGCGTCTTGGTCGCATTGGCGACCGTCACTGCGGCGGCGATCGCGCTGGCCGTCTACGGGCGAGTCTCGCTTTTCGAGGCGGTGCGCGAGAACGGATCCGCAGCGGCGCTCGCAGCGGCGGGCGGTGTCGCCATCCTGTGGCTGGCACCCCTCATCGTCTTGTCTCAGAGAGCTTCCGATGCCCCGTCAGGTGCGGTGGTGCTCTTCCATACCACGGCGTTGTGGGGCGTGATTGCGGCGTTCAGCTGGTGGGTTCGCACGGGACCGAAGGCGACCTACCTTGCTGCTGCGGGGGCTGTCGCCTCGGCCGTGGGCGCCGCCGGCGTCCTTGCGAACTGGGAGCGGCCAAGCTCCTTCTCGCCGTTCATCAAGTACCTGCAGCCCGAGTTGCTGATCGTCGCAGCTGGCCTGGTGTTCGTCGCTGGTGCCTACGCGCTGGTCGCGGCGGCCCGCAAGCTGGACACGGGGGCGGTCCTCGTTGTCTCAACCGGCGCGGCGACGGTGCTGAGTCTGGTGCTTGCCGGCCCCGCCTTAGGGTCATCGCTTCCCTCGGTTTCACGGC
>CAYXQU010000079.1:0-7515 GCA_964467305.1 uncultured Eubacteriales bacterium | reverse complement strand
TCGGACTTGAGCGTGAGGACGGGGCAGGGCGCCGTGCGCACGGTGCGCTCCGCGCGCAAGCGCAGCGGGGTCAGCGCTCGCCTTCGTGAAGTCGCGGCTCGAAACACGCCAACCGCTCACACATCACGTTGAACGCCTCGGCGTGACAGTCCACCAAGATGGCATCGCGGCCCAGCTCCGCCGCCGCCTGTCCTGTGGTGCCGCTTCCGGCAAAGAAGTCGAGCACCACGTCGCCGGGGTTTGAGTGCACCGAGACGATACGGCGCAGGATGCCCAGCGGCTTCTGGGTGGGGTACCCGGTGCGCTCGGGACCGGCGGTGGGAACGATGGTGTGCCACCAGGTGTCGGTAGGCGTCTTGCCCGCCGCGGCCTTTCTCTCCCCTACCAGCTTTGGCGCCATGTACGGAATGCGGTCGATCGCGTCGAAGTTGAAGGTGTAGTTCGCGGGGTCGTTGGCGTACCACAGGATGGTGTCGTGCTTGGCGGGCCAGCGCTTCTTGGTGCGCGCACCGTAGTCGTAGGCCCAGACGATCTCGTTGATGAAACTGCCGCGGCCCCAGATCGAGTCCATCAGGATCTTGACGTAATGGACTTCTCGGTAGTCGAGGTGCACGAAGATGGACCCGGCGGGTTTGAGCACGCGCTTGGCCTGCTCCAGGCGCGGGGCGATGAAGTCGAGGTAGTCGTCGTAGACGTCCAGATACGACGAACTTCCCACCACCGTCTGGCGATACGCCTGTCCGTTGAAACGCGCCTTCACGCCATCAGGGTCGCGTTCGACCCTTACCTGGGTGAGTGTCTGCTGCTTGCCGGTATTGAACGGCGGATCGATGTAGATCAGATCGATGCTCGCGTCATCAAGCTCGCGCAGCACCGCCAGGTTGTCGCCTAGATGGATCTCGACGGCGGGCAATCGGGCGCTCACTCTCGCCACAGCTCGGGACGATCGAGCTCCTTGGCGAACGTCACGTGGCCGCCCACCTGTCCGAGCAACCCGTCGCGCAGGGCTCGCACCATCCAAGCCTCCGGAGGATCGATGGGGTATTTCACCGTGAGGTCCAGCGGGATGGCGGGCACGAATCCGTGTCTCGGGTAGTAGGAGGGGTGGCCAAGCACGAAGACCAGGTCTACGCCGGCGGCTGCAAGTCGCGCGACGCCCTCTTCGATAAGCGCGCCGCCCACACCGCGTTTCTGGTACGCGGGAACCACCGCCAGTGGCGCCAGTATCGCGGCGTTCAGATCGGTGCCTTGCACGCCCGCGGCCGTGAACAGGATGTGGCCAACCGCGTCAGGACCCTCGAAGGCGAGAAGTGACAGCAACGGCTGCGCGGTGGAATCGGCCAGCAGGTCACGAACCAGCTGGGCCTCCTCCTCGCCACCGAACGCGGCGCGCTCGACCGCTACTGCCGCGTCGAGCAAGGCGGCGTCATCAGGAA
This sequence comes from uncultured Eubacteriales bacterium, assembly GCA_964467305.1. Lineage (GTDB taxonomy): Bacteria > Actinomycetota > Coriobacteriia > Anaerosomatales > PHET01 > CAVPCY01. Next base: position 6,079 of record CAYXQU010000079.1, on the reverse strand, counting down.
GTGCGTCTACAAAGGTGATGCGTGTGGACGCGCCGTCAGGGCTCACGCGACACCTCGCCTCGACGTCGGGTACAGCTCGCGCCCGCTCTGCGCCAGCTTGCTCAACCACATCTCCATCAGCACGGCCAGCTCGTCGTTAGGATCGGTACCCGCATCCTCGGCGGGTGCAAGCTCATCGAGGATCTCGAAGGTGAACGCCTCGGGGCCCAGCCGGTTCCAATCCGCCTGCAGCGCCTTGTCGGGATGCGAGCCCATCTCCAGCTGGAATCGCTGCCGGTTGAGCATGCCCGGCAGGTTGGCGGTCGTGCCGATCAACACCGTCCCATCGGCGGTGTTGGTGACCGAGAACAGCCCCGCTGGGCGTGGCTGCTCCTTGTACGCGCGTGTCGCTGCCTTGCGGTCCACGGTCAAACCTCCTGTAGACGGTGCGCTCTCGTCCTCTATCGCGCGCACCGTCACAGTCTAACCGTCTGTCCGCGTTGTGCGTGCGCTCTAGGGGAACAGCATGGCGCCCAGGTTCATCGCCAAGGCGAAGACCAGGAACGCGACGGCGAGAAACGCGACCCACGACCGCTCGTGCTTGCTCAAGATCGCCACGGCGCCGGTGGCACCGGTTGCCACGATGGCGAGAAACGCGGTGAGGTTGGCAAGGCGGTTCACGACCTCGATCTGGCGAGCAGGGACATCGATGAGATTGTTCGCGAGCACGAGCACGAGGGCCACGACCAACAGCCACGCTGACCACGTGCCAAGGCGAGTGGAAGGCAAGGACATGAATCCCGACGGATGCTTCGGCGTGATCGCTCCAGTGACATTCATGACGGATCACCCCCTTTATGGGATGAAGATACCCAGCAATCGCAGCGACACCACGTTGCACGATGCTTGCTCATGACAGCGTACGGGCATCTTTCGAAGGGACGACCACAGTGGTTTCCATGAGCAGACCTCTGGTACGCCTCGCACTCGCACTCGCACTCATGACCGGGCTTCTCGGCTGTGCGTCGACCGCGCCCGGCCCCAACGCGGCGGGTGGGCAGCGGTCAGAGATGACCACTTCCACGACCACGACAGCGACCACGAGCGGAGGCGACGACGTGAAGACAATCTACATTGCAGGTGGGTGCTTCTGGGGTGTCGAGAAGTACATCGGACAGGTCCAAGGCGTGGTGGGCACCGAAGTCGGCTACGCGAACGGCACGAGCGACTCGGCGGTCTACGGTGACGGAACCGGCTATACCGAAGCGGTGAAGGTCGACTACGATCCGCAGGTCGCACCGCTACCGTTCCTGTTGGACCTGTTCTACGACGTCATCGATCCCACATCGGTCAACCGACAGGGCAACGACATCGGCGTCGAGTACCGGACCGGCATCTACTACACCGACCCCGCCGATCGAGAGATCATCGACCAGTCGATCGCGAGACTGCAGCGAGGCTATTCGCGACCCATCGCCATCGAGGTGGCACCGCTGACCAACTACTCGACCGCCGAGGAGTACCACCAGGACTACCTCACCAAGAATCCCGACGGGTACTGCCATATCCCGCGCAAGCTCTTCGACGCTGCGGCTGCCGCGCGCCCGTGAGCATCAGCCGCCACCCGGGAACACAAGAAGGGCGCCCCCGCAGGGGCGCCCTTCCCGAATCAGCACATGGCTTTCGCAACCCTTACAGGGGGCGAACCGCCGTAGCCTGCTTCTTGCCGTTCTGGCCAGTGGCCTCGGTGAACGACACGGCCTGACCCTCGTCGAGGGTCTTGAAACCGTCGCTCTGGATCTCGGAGAAGTGGACAAACAGGTCGTCCCCACCCTCACGCTCGATGAAGCCGTAGCCCTTGTCCGGGTTGAACCACTTGACTTTACCTTCTGCCATGCAAATCCATCCTCTCGCCCCATCCTCGGGGCAAAACAAAACGACGTGACTACCCGCCAGAATGCGGTTTGTCACGTCGCAATCCTACGAGCCAATCGGCTCGTCGCTGACGATTGTACCATGGAGGCGTGCCGAAGCGCGAATGGGCGCTCGATACGCGTCTGAGGCGCCGCTCGACGTGCGCTCAGCGGGCGGCGAGGAACCACACCAGGCTATCGACTCCCGAGCGCAACACCATGGCACCCAAGACCGCAAGCACCCCCGCCGCAACCGCCGAGCTGTTGTCGACGAGCCACTCTCTCCCGGCCGTCAGCGCATCGGCGGACCGGCGTGGCGCCAGGACCGCGAACGCCACCGGAACGGTGACGCTTGCGCTGGCCAACACGGCGAACAATGCGAACAGTCCCCACTGGACCGACAGGTCGATGGGTGCCTCGAGCAGCGCGCTGACCCCCGCGATGGTGAGCGCGAGCGTCTTGGGGTTGAAGGCAGCGAACGCCGCAGCGGCCCCAAACGCCCGCGGGGCCGAAAGGTCGCTCACCGTGCGCATCCAGCCGGGCATCTCCTTCTCACCGGCAGCCGCTTTGTGCGACTGCCACTTCTTGTACGCCAGCACGACAAGCGCCCCACCAACGACAAGCTTCACCAGCACGGCGACCAGGGAGGTCCCCTCGAACACGTGAGACAGGTCCCCTGCCACCATCACCGCAGCACCGCTTGCGAAGATGCCAAGGAACCAACCCGCCGAAAAGGCCACCGCCCTCCCGCGCGAGGCGGACAGCAGGACGATCGCCGCGATCACGGCCGGCGGGTTGAGCGCGATACCGATGGCAGCCAACAGCAGCTCGAGCAGAAGCGCACCCGCCAACGACACCACCTCCCCATCCTGCACACAACCCAACGCGGCCCTGTCATACACGAAACTCAAGATACCCGAGCGTGTCGCGCACGACGCGAACATTCTCGCCCAACTCCACGATGAGCCGCTGATGAGGGCCGCTACTCGACTCGGACGCTGAGCTGCGACAGCGCCAGCCGGTGTTCCGGAGTCTGGAACACACCGAACATGGGGTCCCACTCGGTGAGCGTGTACCGAGTGACCACCCCGCGGGCCACGTACGGATCGTGCTCGATGGCCCTGAGGGCTTCACCTCGATCGGCTGCACACAGGATGAGCATGGATGAGGTCTCCTCGGCCTCCACAAGCGGCCCCGACGCACGCAAGACGCCTTCGTCCACAAGTCGGTTGAGATACTCGACATGGGCGCGCAGATGCTCGTCATAGCTGCCATCATCCGAGCGTACGTACGTGACGACGAAGTATTTCATGACGTCTCCCCAGCGGTGGGCGGCGGTGGCGTCGAACCATGCGCTGCGCTCCCCATCGCACCTTCCAGCGCCCAATGGGCGGCAGCTCGTGCATGCAGGTCTGTGGTATCGAACAGAGGCACAGCTGAGTCTTCCGGCCCCACAAGTAGCCCGATCTCCGTGCAGCCCAAGACGATCGCCTGCGCACCCGCCGCCACGAGCCGGTCGATGACCGCCCGGTACTCCGCACGCGAAGCGTCGTCGACCGTGCCGCAGCACAGCTCATCGTAGATGACGCTGTGTACGAGAGCGCGATCGTCCTCCTCGGGAATGAGCACGTCGATGCCGTGCACCCCCGAGAGGCGCTCGCGGTAGAAATCCTCCTCCATGGTGAAGCGGGTACCCAGCAGCCCCACCGTCGTGAGCCCCGCGGCCTTGATCGCCGCCGCGGTGGGGTCAGCGATGTGCAGCAGCGGTATCCCGATCGCCGCTTCGATCGCGGGCGCCACCTTGTGCATGGTGTTGGTGCACAAGACGATGGCCTCGGCGCCGGCGCCTTCGAGTGACACAGCTGCCGCCGAGAGTGCCGCGCCCGCCTCGGCCCAGTCGCCGGATCGTTGCAGCTGCTCAATCTCGTCAAAATCGACGCTGTAGAGCACGAGCTTGGCCGAATGGAGCCCGCCAAGCGCGTCGCGCACCGTCTCGTTGACGATGCGGTAGTACGGGATGGTCGACTCCCAGCTCATCCCGCCAAGCAGGCCTACCGTCTTCATGCTGCTCCCCTCTTGATCCCACTACACCTTGGTCAGCTCGAATATGCCGCACCCGTAGGTGCACCCGAAGCTGCCGGCAGCGTGGTCATCGGTGATCTGCACGTCTTCATGCAGGTCGCCCGAGTCATCGACATACGAGAATCGATCCAGACGGTACTTCCCCTCCAGGCACTTCAGCAGGTAGCTCACCGAGAAGACCCTGTGGGCGTTGAACTCGATTCGCTGCGGGCCTATGGGTACCGACAGGTAGAGCGTGCCGTCTTGTCGCAGCATGTCGTAGAGGCTGTCGAGGCCCCGCAGGTACCCGTCGTAGTCGACGGGATCGCCGTACCTACCCAAACCGAAGTGCTCGAGCGCATGCAGACACGACAGCGAATCGCAGCACGCTACAAGACTCTCCGGTAAGGGAGCCATCATGTCCGCCTGCCTGAAAGTCACGTTGGGAATGGCGCGGGGCGGTGTGCGGATGTCGATGACCTCGATCTCGCGAAACGCCGCGACGTGTGCCACGAACCCATCGAGCCGAGACCCCACATCTATGTGGCGCAGCGGCTTGCTGGCATGGATCCTCCTGGCCACCAGAAGGTCCTGATGGAAGTAGTGGCCCCTCGCAGTGCCGCTGGCTGATGACCGGTCGCCAAGACACGGGTACGCACGCCCCAGGGGAAACGCGGTCGCGGCAGACAGTTTCTGCTCCTCGAGCCTGCGAAAGTCACGATGGTACGCAGGGACTTCACCAAGCGCTCGCAGCGCCCGCAGTGGCCTGAACACGAAGGCGGCAAGCAGGCTTCTGATGGTTCCCGGCGGGTGATTCATCCGCCTGCCGCCTGAGTGCCCGCCCCCTGCGATGGCTGCTTCTCGGCGCACCATGCGCTGATCAGCAGGGTCTGGAAGAAGCGTACCGGCGCCACGAACCCCGTGCGTAACAGCATCGCCTCGACCTCCTCGGCAGGGGTCACCACCACATCCCGTCCCAGGTAGTCGGGCTTCATCCGGATGCCGACGGCCTGGTGCATAGCCACCCACGCATCACGCAGCCGCTGATACCCGGGCGACGACGTGCCCGGCGCGAGTTCTGCGTTGACCAGCACGCCGCCGGTGCGAAGACGCGCTGCGATCGCCGAGAAGAGCTCGTCACGCTCTGCGGGATCGAGGATGAAGTAGGACACGAGCAGACACGTCGCCGCGTCGAAGGACTCGCTGGCCGGCACATCCTCGACACGCCCATCGAAGTACTCACAACGCATGTCGATCCCGGCGCTTCGGGCCTTCTCGCGGCACAGCGCCATCATGTCCGAGGACGGCTCGACCACGGCGAAGGTCCATGCAGGGTGCGACTGCGCCAGACTGACGAGCTCCTCACCGGTCCCTGCGCCTACGCACAGTACGCGCGACGCGTCGCCAAGCGACGAAAGCACGGCGTTCGTGCACTGATAGAGCGCGTTGTAGATCGAAGCGAGCGGCGCACGCGCCCGGTCGTAGGCAGCGGCCTTATCGCCAGCAAAATGTTGGGGTCGAGCATCTGTCACAGGGTGCCCTTTCGTTTGGTCAGGTGCGTTTCCAGTAGTTGAACTCCGGCTCGTACCGGTTGCCGGCGATGTCGGCGACCGCGATCGTCATGGTCGCCTGCGCGTCAGCCACGGCCTGGTTGTAGACGCTGGGACCGATCTCGCGCACGAAGTACTCCAAGACCTTGCGGGCTTTGAGGTCGCCGATGTCGTCTTCGAGTTCCTCGGCGAAGAAACGTCGTATCGAGCCGAGAAGGTAGTGCTCGGTCTGCTCATCAAGCACGATCGGCATTCCACTCTCCTATCCTCAGCAGGTCAGCTATACCCCAACAGCGTCCTGACGATGTGCTCGATCACCGTCTCGGGTTCAGCGATGATCCCGGTCAGCACCAGGAACACCATCATGCACAGGGCGAAGACGAGTGCTGCGGCTGCGATCGCCGCGCCGATCAGAGAGTACCGACATCCGCGCGACAGGCCCGTCACACGACCCCACCCCCCACTACGCCGCGACGCACTGCGAGCGGCGCCTGCTACCGATTCGGACTCACCACCGCCAGATCCACCGAGCGGCCCATCGCATCATGGCCCGCCTGACTTGGGTGTATTCCATCC
>CAYXQU010000078.1:0-7663 GCA_964467305.1 uncultured Eubacteriales bacterium | reverse complement strand
CGAGGTCGTCAAGGGCGGTCTCATCCTCGACATCGGCCTGCGCGGCTTCCTGCCCGCTTCGCTTGTCGACCTTCGTCGCGTCAAGGACCTCTCGACCTACATGGGCAGCAGCCTCGAGGCGCGGGTCATCGAGATGGACCGCAACCGCAACAACGTCGTCCTTTCGCGCCGCGTGGTGCTTGAGGAAGGCCGCAAGCACGAGCGCGCTGAGATCCTGGGCAAGCTCCAGAAGGGCATGATCCTTCCCGGTAACGTCTCCTCGATCGTCGACTTCGGTGCCTTCGTGGACCTGGGCGGCATCGACGGCCTCGTGCACATCTCGGAGCTGTCGTGGAGCCACGTCAACCACCCCTCCGAGGTCGTCAAGGTGGGCGACCCGGTCAACGTGCAGGTACTCGACGTCGACCTGTCCCGCGAGCGTATCTCGCTGGGCCTCAAGCAGACCACCGAGGACCCGTGGAAGCAGCTCGTCAAGAACTTCCCGATCGGCTCGATCATCGAGGGCGCTGTGACCAAGCTCGTGCCGTTCGGCGCGTTCGTCGAGCTGGGTGACGGTGTCGAGGGCCTCGTGCACATCTCCGAGATGGCCAAGGGCCACGTCGAGACTCCCGACCAGGTGACCTCGGTGGGCCAGAAGGTCCACGTCAAGGTCATGGACGTGGACGAGGAGCGCCGCCGCATCTCGCTGTCGATGCGCTCGGCCGCCGAGACGCTGGGCTTCGAGATCGAGATCGCCGGTCTGCCCGAGGGCGAAGAGGGTGCTGAGGGCGAAGAGGCCGAGGGTACCGAGGCTGTCGTGACCGCGATCGACGTCGACGGTGACGGCGATGCAGACATCGTCGAGATCGCTGAAGCGGTCGACACCGACGGTGACGGCGAGGACGACTCAGTGGTCGTGACCACCATCGCGGATGTCGATGGTGACGGCGAGGCCGATGTGGTCGACGTCGTGGCTGTTGTCGACACCGACGGTGACGGCGAGCCCGACACCGTGGTCGAGATCGCCGCCGAGGTCGCCGGCGAAGAGGCCGCTGAAGAGGTCGCTGAAGAAGCTGCCGAAGAAGCCGCCGAGGAGGAGACCGAGTAGTCTCCGATCCACATGTGCTGCGAATCAGGCCCGGGAGATGCTCCCGGGCCTGTTCTTTTCGTGCGGTGACGCTTCGTGCCCTGTCCAACAGGTTGCCTGTGTGGTAACCAAGAAGGATGCAGATAATCGTGATGACAGGCGGCCTCGGATCGGGCAAGTCGACCGCCGCAGAGTACCTCCGCACCAAAGGGGCGACGGTGATCTCGCTCGACGACGTCGCAGCGAGGCTCGCCTCGCCGGGTTCGCGTCTGCTCGCGCAGCTCGCCACGGCGTTCGGCTCCGACGTGCTGGCCGCCGACGGGTCGCTTGACCGAGCCCGACTCGCAGCGCGCGCCTTCGGTGATCCCGAGGATGCGTCGCGCCTTAACGCGATCGTGCATCCCGCCGTCGCGGCCGAGGTGGGACCGGCCATATCTGACCTGCGCTTGCTGCCGTTCCCTCCGTCTGCGGTGGTTCTGGAGGTACCGCTCCTCGTGGAGGCGCCGGTCTTCGCGGAGCTAGCCGATGAGGTGCTCGCCCTGTCGGCCCCTGAGGAGCTCAGGGTCGCACGTTCAGTCGCGCGGGGCATGGACGAAGCGGACGCGTGGGCGCGCATCCGGTGTCAGGCCTCAGATGCCCAACGCGAGGAACTCGCTACGTTCGTGGTCGACAACAGCACTTCGCTTGAGTCACTCCACGAGCAGTTGGACCGGTTCTGGGCTCAGCGGGTCTCTCCCGCTGATGCGCCGTGAGCCGACATCGACCTTTCGCGTGGCACCGTCTTGCGATTCTCGCGGTCCTTATCGGACTGGCGGTGGTCGCGGGGCTGTACCTGCGCGGACCCGACTCTTGGCAGCGGCGCTACTACCGGCTCGAGCATGTCGAGGCGATTCAGGACTCCGCCACGCGGCACCAGGTCAGCCCGTTTCTGATCGCCTCGGTGATCCGGGCGGAGTCTGACTGGGAACCCGACGCGCGCTCTGAGGCGGGGGCCGTGGGACTCATGCAGATCATGCCGTCGAGCGCCAAGGACCTGGCCAGATGGGGCATCGTGGATGCCGAGCGCTTCCCGGTGGACTCGCTGTCAGAGCCGGATGTCAACATAGAGTACGGAACCGCCTACATCAGGTACCTGGTGCGGCGCTACCATGAGATCGAGGCCGCGCTGGCGGCGTACAACGCGGGCTTGGGCAACGCGGACAAGTGGGTCGCAGAAGGCGGAGACATCCGAGAGAGCATCGACTTCCCGGCGACTCGGCACTACGTGCTGAAGGTGGTGCGGGGCAAGGATCGTTACGAGGCGCTATATCCCGACGTGTTCGAAGGGTGGACCACCGGTGAGTGATGCGAGGCATCTGCAGATTCCCGAGGCCGGAGTGGCATCGAGGCCGCTCAAGGTCGTGTCGCCGTTCGAGCCCTCGGGCGACCAGCCCAAAGCGATCGCCGAGGTCGTCAAGGGGCTCGAGGGCGGCCTGCGCTACCAGACCCTGCTGGGCGTGACCGGTTCGGGCAAGACCTTCACCATGGCCAAGGTCATCGAGGCCACCCAGCGGCCCACGCTCGTCATGGCGCCCAACAAGACCCTCGCAGCGCAACTGGCCTCGGAGTTGCGCGAGTTTCTGCCGGACAACGCGGTGGTGTACTTCGTGTCGTACTACGACTACTACCAGCCTGAGGCCTACGTGCCCACCACCGACACCTTCATCGAGAAGGACTCCTCGATCAACGAGGAGGTCGAGAAGTTGCGTCACGCCGCCACGGCTGCGCTGCTGTCGCGCAGAGATGTGGTCGTGGTCGCCTCGGTAAGCTGTATCTACGGCATCGGTTCGCCTGAGGACTACGCGGGCATGGCCGCGTTCCTCGACGTGGCGAAGGGTTACGACCGCGACCAGCTCATGCGAGACCTGGTGGAGATCCAGTACGACCGCAACGACTTCGACCTCACGCGTGGCACGTTCCGCGTGCGCGGCGACGTCGTCGACATCTTCCCGCCGTACGCCGATCACCCCGTGCGCGTGGAGTTCTTCGGTGATGAGATCGACGTGATCGCCGAGGTGGATCAGACCACCGGCGAGGTGCTCAACCGCTACGAGTCGCTGCCCATCTGGCCCGCCACGCACTACGTGACGGAGCGGCGCAAGCTGACCAACGCGATACAGACCATCCAAGAGGAGCTGCGGCTGCGGCTCGAGGAGTTCAAGAGCGCGGGCAAGCTGCTCGAGGCCCAGCGGCTTGAGATGCGCACCAACTACGACCTCGAGATGCTCGAGACGATGGGCTTCTGCTCGGGCATCGAGAACTACTCGCGGCATCTTGACGGCCGCAGCTCGGGCGAGCCGCCCAACACGCTGATCGACTACTTCCCCGACGACATGCTGTGCATGATCGACGAGAGCCACGTGACGATCCCTCAGATCCGCGGGATGCACGAAGGCGACCGCAGCCGCAAGATCACGCTGGTCGAGCATGGCTTCCGGCTTCCCAGCGCGCTCGACAACCGGCCGCTGCGTTTCGACGAGTTCGAGCAGCGCATCAAGCAGTTCGTCTATGTCTCGGCGACGCCGGGCGACTACGAGGGCCGCGTCTCCGAGCAGGTCGTCGAGCAGATCATCCGGCCAACGGGCCTCGTCGACCCGGAGATCGTGGTCCGGCCGGTGAAGGGGCAGATCGACGATCTTCTCGGCGAGATCAAGGAGCGTACCGCGCGAGACGAGCGCGTGCTGGTCACCACGCTCACCAAGAAGATGGCAGAGGACCTTACCGACTACCTGTTCGAGCAGGGCGTCAAGGTGCGCTACCTGCACAGCGATATCGGCACCCTGGAGCGTGTCGAGATCCTGCGCGATCTGCGCATGGGCGTCACCGACGTCGTAGTGGGCATCAACCTGTTGCGCGAGGGTCTCGACCTGCCCGAGGTCTCGCTCGTGGCGATCCTCGACGCCGACAAGGAAGGGTTCTTGCGCAACTTCCGCTCGCTGATCCAGACGATCGGACGCGCGGCCCGAAACGTCTCGGGCGAGGTCATCATGTACGCCGACAAGGTCACCGACTCGATGCGTCTTGCGATCGATGAGACCGCCCGCCGGCGCGAGATCCAGGTCGCCTACAACACCGAACACGGCATCGAGCCGAAGTCGATCATGAAGGCCATCGCCGACATCGTGCAGTACGTGCGCGACGGCGAGGCTATGGAGACCAGTGCCGCTGAAGCCGCCAAGGAACTCTCGAAGCTGCCGCGCGCCGAGGCACTGCGGCTGATCTCCTCGATGGAAGAGGAGATGGTCGCTGCGTCAGAGGCACTCGACTTCGAGCAGGCGGCACGCCTTCGCGACCAGGTGGTCAAGTTGCGAGCCGAGCTCGAAGGCAGTGAGGCTGACGAGGTGCTGGGCCGGCTGAAACAAGGTGCGCGCAAGGGCAGCTCGCACGGGGTCAAGAAGCGGCGGCGCTAGGGAGCCCACTGCTGCTCGCCGGATTGCACCTCGTCGCCTTGGATGACGAACCAGAATCCGGCATCGGCGACCCCGTCAAGGTCGGCTGCGAGAGCGTCGACGAACTCGGACGCGGACAGCTTCTCGGTGTCGTCGGGTTCCGCCCCCACGATCACGAACAGGGCGCCCTTCTTGACGGTGAGCTTGCGCACCTTCGAGTTCTGGTTCGAAATGTAGTAGTCGTTTGGCGGGGGTTCCTCGCCATCGGCGAGCGCGGCGTCGATCGCTGCTTGCCCGGTTAGGAAGTCGGCGTAGTCGAGCGTGAGCGTCACCTTCCCGCCGGAATCGGTCGCCTTCTGGACGAAGGCGAACTGGGTGATCTTCTCGGGAGCGGGTTCGGGGGCTTCATCATTGGCGGGCTCGGGGTCTTCTTCGGGTGTGCTCGCATCGGCCTCGGCCTCGGTGCTGACCGGCCCTTCGACGGCCACCTCGACGGTCTCGGCAGGCTCCGCCACCGACTGCTGCTCACGTGCCTGCTCGAGGAGCCGGGCCTGCTGCGCCACTGTGCGCCGCCGTTGCACGTAGTAGCTGATCGTCGCCGCTGCCGCGACAAGCGCCACCACCACGAGCACGATCGCCGTGGTCTTGATCGTCTTGGGGTTCACGCTGCCTCCCGCTGATTGGTACTCGTCACCTGACATCGTACAACTCCGCAGGGGAGGACGACGGTTGCGGGCGCGTGCGCTGCGGGTCTAGTATGAAGGTGTGAACAATCATTCAGATAACCAAGCCAGCTGCTGCGATGCCACCATCGTGGACGCCGGGGCGGTCGCCCGGGTCAGCGCCGCGCTCGCCGACGACCGCCGAGTGGCCCGTACCACCGCGATCTTCTCGGCATTGGCCGACCCCACGCGCTTTCGCATCCTCGACGCTCTGGCGCAGCAGGAGCTGTGCGTGTGCGACCTGGCCCGCATCGCGGGAATCTCGCAGTCCGGCGTCAGCCACCAGCTGCGGCTGCTTCGCGACCGCGACCTCGTGACGTCGCGCCGAGACGGGCAGCGGGCGGTCTACCGCTTGGCCGACGACCACGTGCGCACCCTGATCGCGGTGGGCCTCGAGCATGCCGATGAGGATCGCCGATGAGCCAGACGCTACCCGGACATGCACACGCATCGTGCACCGCCGAGCAGCCCGCACCCGGGTTGCTGAGGGCTGCGTGGGCTGTCGAGGGCCTTGATTGACCCGACTGCGCGCGCACCGTGAGTGCGTCGGTCGCCAAGGTTCCCGGTGTGGTGTGCGTCGACCTCAACTACGCGTCGGCCACACTGCTTGTCGACTTCGAGGCCGCCGCCACGCCGCAGGAGCGCATCGTTCGCGTGGTGGAGGGCACCGGCCACGGTGTGCGTCCACTCGACGACGTGGGAGCAGGTGTGCCTGTGCGCCAGCGCAGGTGGCTCGACCGGCATCTCGCCGAGGTCGCGACCGCCGGGTCGGGCGCCTTGACCGGCGCCGGCATCGCGATGGGCTGGCTGGGTGCCCCTGAGGCCTGGGCGGTCGTCGCGTTCGTGGCGGCGATCGGCTTCGGCGGGCTGCTCGTGTGGCGCCGCGCCCTCAGCTCCATTCGCGCGGGGCTGCTCGACATGAACGTGCTCATGACCGTCGCGGTGCTGGGTGCCGCCGGTCTGGGCGAGTGGGGCGAGGCGGCCACCGTCTATTTCCTGTTCGCGCTGGGCGGGCTTCTTGAGTCACGCTCACTGGAGCGCACGCGGCGCTCGATCCGCGATCTCATGCAGCTCGCCCCGCAACGCGCGCAGCTCAGGCGCGGTGGCACGTGGGTCGAGGTCGATGCCGAGACGCTGCAGCCCGGCGACGAGGTGCTGGTCAGACCCGGCGAGCGGGTACCGGTCGACGGCGAGGTGACCGAGGGCTTCTCGGCGATCGATGAAGCGGCGATCACCGGCGAGTCGGTGCCCGTCGACAAGGAGCCGGGCGACACCGTATTTGCCGGTACCCTCAACACCACCGGCGTGCTCGAGCTGCGAGCGACGGCTGCCGCGAAGGACTCGACGCTGGCGCGCATCGTCTACCTGGTCGAGGAGGCGCAAGCTGCCCGCGCGCCCATGCAGACGCTGGTTGAGCGGTTCAGCCGCTGGTACACGCCGTCGGTGATCGTTCTGGCAGCACTCGTCGCGGTGATCCCGCCGCTTCTGGCACTCGCGACCGGCGCGAGTGGGGGAGCGTGGGCCCAGTGGTTCGAGCGCGCACTGGTGCTGCTGGTGGTGAGCTGCCCGTGCGCGCTCGTGATCTCGACGCCGGTGTCGATCGTCTCGGGAATCACGCGTGCGAGCCGAGACGGCGTGCTGGTCAAGGGTGGGGCGTTTCTCGAGCTCGCCGCGCACGTGGATGCGGTCGCGTTCGACAAGACCGGCACTCTCACGCGCGGCGTGCCCGAGCTTGTCTCCGTGATGGTGCTCGATGGTGCCCGTGAGCCCGAGGTCATCGCGGTCGCCGGCGCGCTCGAGTCGCACAGCACGCATCCCATCGCCCGCGCGCTCGCACGGGCCGCCCATACCGCCGAGGCCGCTGCGCACCTGCGCGAGCCGGCTGTCTCTGGCTTCACCGAGCTTCCCGGCGCGGGCGTCACCGGGGTGGTGGCGGGGGAGACGTGGAGCGTGGCGAGCCCGGCCTTCGCAGCGTCTGCCGGGGTGCTTGAGAGCGAGAGTGCTCGGGCCGCCGTGGAGTCCACCGAGTCTGCGGGCCACACCGCGCTCGTGGTGTCGCGCGCCGGTGTGGCGGTCGCGGTGTTGGGGGTCGCCGATGAGATCCGACCCGAGACTCCGGGTGCGCTCGAGAAGCTGCGGCGCGGCGGCATCAAGCACCTGGTGATGCTCACCGGCGACAACGAGCGCGTGGCCGCTCGGATCGCGCAGGCGGCCGGGCTGACCGAGGTGCGCTCGCGGCTCCTTCCCGAAGACAAGACCGCGGCCGTGGTCGAGCTGCGCGGACGCTACAAGACCGTGGCGATGGTGGGTGACGGCGTCAACGACGCACCGGCACTGGCCGCTTCCGACCTGGGCATCGCGATGGGGGCCGCCGGCTCCGACACGGCGCTCGAGACCGCGGACGTGGCGCTCATGCGAGATGACCTTGAGGCGCTGGTGGGCTTCTT
>CAYXQU010000077.1:0-7683 GCA_964467305.1 uncultured Eubacteriales bacterium | reverse complement strand
TGCTGGGGTGGCGGTTCTCGGTAGCTCGTGTCGTGCTGGTCGCGCTCGCAGCGATCCCCATCGGGCTGCTGCTGGAGTGGCTCATAGAGCTGGGCACCGGTCACGATGAGCCACCCGGCACAAGCGAATCCGGCCCACTGAGCAGGTGATGCGTCGGTTCGTGCGAACCAGGGTATTAGCTAGACGGCGTTTCTGGTGCCAATGCGAGTCCGTGTCGATCTCGTGGCATAGCACAACAGGCCGCTCGCGGCCCGCTCCAAAGGGGGATGAGTCATGTCGCATCCAACGCTCAGCGCTCGGTCTTCCAAGCGCATCGCGCTCCTCATCATCGTGTTCGTCTGTGCGCTACTGTTGTTCCAGACACGGGCTTGGGGTGTCGCCTTCTACGCCGAGAAGCGCATCACAACGCACTCATCGGTTCAACGCGTCATCGAACTCTCCGGGACCCGCATGCTCTACGAGGACTACCGCAACCAGTCGGAGGTCGGCGAGGAAGATGACCCCACGACGCTGTTCGATATCCGGGTCCGTGATTTGGCGACCGGGTCTGATCGGCTGGTGACTCCGGAGCACACGGCATATGGCAGCGCCGCCATATCCGGTGACTACATCGTGTGGGAGGACTGGGGCACCTCGAGCCGCACGGGCGGCATCTACTACTACAACTACAAGACCAGGGCTCGCAAGCGCCTGCCCGTCTCGGGACGCGAACTCGCCATCTCCGGAGATCGTGTCGCCTACGAGTCGTACCGGAGCGGATGGAAGGTCTACGTCTACGACATCAGCAGCAAGACCGAGAAGAAGGTGACGTCTTCGGCGTCGGTCAGTGCGGGCGCTCCGGACATCTCGGGGAAGCGTGTGGTGTGGCAGGACTTCCGCGACGGCAACCACGACATCTACCTGTACGACCTGGGCACGAAGAAGGAGAAGCAGATCACCACGAACGCCGAGGATCAGGTGCTCCCGAAGATCTCCGGCGACCGCATCGTGTGGACTGATGACCGCAACGGCCTGCTCAACGACGACGTCTATCTCTACGATCTGAGCACAGGGACCGAGCGCAGGATCACCACCGACCCCGGACGGCAGTCCTACCCGGTCATCTCGGGTAAGCGGGTCGTGTGGCAAGACGAGCGCCATGGCGGCAGCGACGTCTACCTCTACGACCTGCGAACCGGCACAGAGGCGCGGGTCACGTCGTCGCCCGAGTACAACAGCTCGCCCATCATCGCAGACGACCGCATCCTGTATGACAGCGTCCGCGGCGGCAACCACGACATCTACGGCAGGCAGATCAACCTGCCCAAAGTGACGTTCTCAAGTGCGCCCAAGATGTCGAAGTACACCGTGAAGGCCGGTCGTTCATACAGCGTGTGGGGCTACATCCAGCCCAAGCACACCAAGGGCTCGCACCAGATCAAGGTCAAGGCGTACAAGAAGGTGCGCAAGTCCAATGGAACCTATGCGTACGTGTGGAAGAAGACCTTCAGCACGACGATCTCGAATCCCTCGGGTTCCGCGTACTCCAAGTACAAGGGCAAGGTGAAGCTGCCTTCGAAGGGTAAGTGGCGCCTGCGCGCTTACCACGCGAAAGACACCGTGAACGCCAAGAGCTACTCCACCTACCGCTACGTCACCGTCAAGTAATCGGTGAGCGGCGGGCGTCGCGCGTAGGGCTGAGCCCTCCAAGGTCGAATATTGTGCAGGAAGCCTGCATTGCGACCGGGAATCGAGGGCGCGCGATGATGAGCTGGAGTCCGCTCGACGTGCTGCAAGACGTGTTTGATGAGGTGCCCGATATCGTCATCGCCTTCACCGAGGACGGTCGATACCTCTATGTCAACAAACGCGCAGCGGAGTTCCTCAGCACGCGCCCCATCGATGTGATCGGCAGGCACTGGAAGGACATGGGCTACCCCGCAGAGGTGATGCTGCCGTTCGCCAAGCGAGTCGAGCGTATCGCAGCGACCGGCGAGGCTGAACACTACCGTTCGACCAGCTCCGCCGAGCGGGGAAGCAGAGTGTTCGACATGTCGCTCACCCCCATATGGTCCGAGGAGGGACACGTGCTCGCGGTGCTTGCGATAGCACACGATATCTCGGAGTTCTTCGAGGTGCCGCGGTCTTCCGAGACGCCGTCGTGACGCACCGGAGTGACGACAGGGTGCAGGCAAGGACGAAGGCCGCGCTCGTCGACCCTGCCTCGTTGCGAGTCACTTGGATGAACACTGTCGCCCTTGAAGGCGTCTCCGGTGGGGTTATGCCACCGGATGGCGTGCCCGTCGAATACGCGGTGCCCCTCGCGGCCGAGCTGGGCGTGCCTGAACTGATCACACAGGTCGCCGGCGACGGTGTGCCCCGGCAGGCGCATGTGGATCTGGTCTCGACGGGGAAGGGCAGCATGGTGGTGGTTGTGGCAATGGAGCGTCTACCCGACGGCTCCGTACTGCTTCTCACCGAGAACACGTGGCGGTCAGGTCGTGAAGCCGGGGCGGACGGTCATCGGCGTGGCAGTTCCGGGAGGCGGCGCCCCTGAGCGTGCGCGAAGCGTCGACAGTATCTTGTGGGGCCGTCTCCCTCGGGCGGCCCTTCTCATGTGCGGGTGTTTGTCCCCTGCTGTAGTTGGACATAGTAAGAGAACGTACTTAGGAATCGTTCGCAAGAAAGGAGGATCGATGGGCGTTTCGCCCGAAGAGGTCGAACGCAGGGTCGCGCAGCTGTCACAAGCGCTGCGCGAGAGCGGCTTTCGTCTCACGCATCAGCGGCTCGAGGTGGTTCGGGAGATCGCATCCACCGAAGACCACCCCAGCGTGGAAGTGGTCTATCGCGGGGTACGAGATCGCGTACCCACCATCTCGATCGACACGGTCTACCGGACTTTGGCGACGCTCGCCGAGATCGGCCAGGTCAGTCGGGTGAGTTCGACCGCCGGCGTCGCCCGCTACGACGCCAACCAAAGGCACCACCATCACTTCATGTGTGGGAGGTGTGGGCTGATCCGAGATGTCGACAGCTCGGCGCTCGACTCCGTCCGTGCACCGGAGCAGACCGCGCAGCTGGGCGTGGTCGACTCGGTGGAGATCAGCTTCCGAGGGCTGTGCTCGGCGTGCACCCAAGAAGCGTCTGACCGTACTGGGACGCACGATACCGGCGCATAGGCTACCGGCGACTCAGACAGCAGAAGACCAATCGACTCTACGAGAAGGGGAGTGCTCGTGTCAGAACACCACAAGCTCACCACCAACTTCGGGGCTCCGGTCCCCAACAACCAAGATTCGCTCACGGCGGGCAAGCGTGGGCCAATGCTTCTCCAAGACGTGTGGTTCCTCGAGAAGCTCGCAAACTTCGACCGTGAGGTCATCCCGGAGCGACGCATGCACGCCAAAGGCTCCGGCGCCTTCGGGACGTTCACGGTCACAAACGACATCACCAAGTACACGCGTGCGAAGGTCTTCTCGGAAGTGGGCAAGCAGACCGAGCTGTTCGTTCGCTTCTCGACGGTGGCCGGCGAGCGTGGCGCGGCCGACGCTGAGCGCGACATCCGCGGCTTCGCGGTCAAGATGTACACCGAGGAGGGCAACTGGGACCTCGTGGGCAACAACACGCCGGTCTTCTTCTTCCGAGACCCGCTGAAGTTCCCCGACCTCAACCATGCGGTGAAGCGCGATCCGCGCACGAACATGCGCAGTGCGCAGAATAACTGGGACTTCTGGACGTTGCTTCCAGAGGCGCTGCACCAGATCACGATCCTGATGAGCGACCGAGGGATTCCCGCGTCCTACCGCCACATGCACGGTTTCGGTTCCCACACCTATAGCTTCATCAACGAGGCCGGACAGCGAAACTGGGTGAAGTTCCACTGGCGTTGCGAGCAGGGGATCAAGAACCTCACCGACGCCGAGGCCGAGGCGCTTGTGGGCAAGGACCGCGAGAGCCACCAGCGCGATCTCTACGAAGCGATCGAGAACGGCGACTACCCGCGGTGGAAGCTCATGGTGCAGATCATGCCTGAGGCTGACGCGGCACAATACAAGTTCCATCCGTTCGACCTCACCAAGGTGTGGCTCAAGAGCGACTATCCGCTCATCGAGGTGGGCGTGATGGAGCTCAACCGCAACCCGGAGAACTACTTCGCGGATGTCGAGCAGTCCGCGTTCAACCCCGCTAGCGTGGTCCCGGGCATCAGCTTCTCGCCCGACCGCATGCTGCAAGGGCGCTTGTTCTCCTACGGTGACGCGCAGCGCTACCGCTTGGGCGTCAACCATCACCAGATCCCGGTCAACGCCGCGCGCTGCCCGGTTCATGGGTTCAGCCGAGACGGTGCCATGCGGGTCGACGGCAACTACGGGTCGACGCCGCACTACGAGCCCAACAGCAACGGTACCTGGCAGGAGCAGCCGGCCTACGCGGAACCGGCGCTGCACCTCGAAGGCGATGCGGACCGATACGACTATCGCGAGGACGACAGCGACTACTACACCCAGCCGGGACTCCTGTTCAACCTCATGTCATCACAAGAGAAGCAGGTGCTGTTCGAGAACACCGGTCGTGGCATGGGAGACTCGGCACGAGACGTGAAGATCCGTCACATCGCCAACTGCTACAAGGCCGATCCTGCCTACGGCGAGGGAGTCGCAGCCGCGCTTGGAATCCCGATGAGCGAGGTCGACGTCTAGGCACCGCTGTCAGGGCGATCGACACAGGGCCGCCCCGCCAGGGGTGGCCCTGTTCGCTTGCGAACCGTCATGGCGTGCCGCGTGCTATCGTTTTGTGTGATGCGCCTGTTCAGTCCCTGAGGGCGCGCGATGCAGGTTCGAGGTGCGCGTGAGACAAGCGGTTCTTCATCGGTACGGGAGCGTGGCGCTGGTCGCCACCACTTTGGTGCTGGCGGCATCACTTGTGGTACCCGGTGCCGCCACGGCGGTACCCTCGGCGAGCGTCACGGCCAAGCAGGCCGAGAAGGACCGCGTCCTGCGCGAGATCGACGACATGCGGCAGACGCTCGCAGTGCGCACGAACGACTACGTCGAGCTGTGCCAGCGCCTCGACCGCACCCGCCTTGAGGTCGAGAACGTCTCGGCGGAAGTCATCGTGATGGAGGGCAAGCTGGCCGAGGCCGAGGCCGCCTTCACCGAGCGTGCTGTCCAGATGTATCGCCGCGATCGGACTGGCATGTTGGAGCTGCTCCTCAGCTCCAACGACATCCAGGACTTCATGAAGCGCGCGTACTACCTGGTGGTCATCGGCGAGAGCGATGTGAACGTGATCACCCGCCTTCGCCAAGCACGCTCCGAGAGCCTCTGGCTCCAACAAAGCCTGAGCAACCGCGTGATCGAACTGCAGCGCCTGCCAGTCGCGGCTGATGGCGCCCTCGAGAGCATCGAGAAGGACATCGACGAGGCCGAGGAGAAGGCCGAGCAGATCGAAGAGGACATCGAGCAGCTCCTCGCGATGGCGACCACCACGACCTTTGCGGGTGCGACCCCTACGGGGACCTTCACTCCCGAGCTGATCATCTCGGAGACGAAGTTTCGCAACTCGACGCCCATGAGCGCCGAGGCGATCCAGACATTCCTTGAGGCCCAGCCCGGCACGCTGGACACCTATCGCGGCAAGGACCACAGCGGTGTCCAGAAGTCCGCCGCCGAGATGATCTGGGAGGCGTCGAACGCCTACGACATCAGCCCGGCGGTCCTGCTTGTGAAGTTCCAGAAGGAGCAGTCCCTGCTGGCGGACGCGAGCCCCTCGAAGCGCCAGCTTGACTGGGCGTTAGGAGTGGGCAAGACCGACAGCCGCACCATCTACAAGTATCAGGGCTTCGGCAACCAGGTCTGGCACGGGGCGAGGGTACTCGACAAGAACTCACGGCCGTGGCACCCCGGGATCACGATGTCGATAGACGGGCAGCGTGTGAGCCCGGCCAACGGCGCGACCTACTCGCTGTACAAGTACACGCCACACTTCCGGGGGAACCGGTCGTTTTGGATGCTGTACTGGCGGTATTTCGGCAACCCCATGTAGTGCTCCCGGGTAACGCCGCACATCCCCACCGGATACGAAAAGGCCCCGCTCATCTCTGAGGCGGGGCCTTCGCATTCGTCTTTGCGGTGCCGGCTACCGTGGCGTGAAGGTGATCGACGAGGATCTGGTCAGACCACCGGACTTCGCGCGCCCTCGGACGCGGACCTTGTAGCCCTTCTTCGCCTTGCCGATGTTCATCTTCGAGTACGCGTTGCCGTTGGCGTTGGTGTAGGCGTAGGTCTTCTTCGTGCCTGACTTGAACTGCCACGTGAACGTCACCTTCAGGCCCTTCACAGGCTTGCCGGACACGCTCTTGAACTTGGTCTTCGCGGTGACCACGGTGTTTTGCTTGGGCTTGCGTGTCGACAGCGTGGTCTTGACGCCCTTCTTGCCCGCGCCCAGCTTCGGTGAGGGCACGTACCACGCAGAGTCGGTCTTGACCACGTCGTTGGTGCGAGCGACCGCCTTGGCGTCGTGCTTGCGCATCAGCGGAGCCTTGCCGATCTTCTCCCACCAGTACGCCACGCCATCCTTGTGCGAGTACACAGTGACGGACTTCGTCTTGCCGTCGATCACCCAGCTGAACTTCACGGGCACGCCCTCGATCGGGTTACCCTTCCTGTCGGTGACGAGCGCCGCGGTCTTGATCTTCTGGTAGCGTGCGGGCCACTGCTTCGAGACCTCGGTGTCGATCTTGACGGGCTCGACCGCGCGCCCCTTGCCCTCTTCGACCATCGTGATGATGTCGGCAAGGTCGTTGACCGCCCTGCTCAGCAGGTCACGGGTGATGGTGCGCGTGGTGCCGCTGTTCACGCTGCGGCTCTTCGAGTAGGCCTTGTGGAGGCTCGAGTACTTGCCGCGAGCGAAGTACGCCGCAGAGATCGCGGACCTGCGAACGTCACTCACCGAACGGCGGGAACGTTTCACCAGTAGATCTGAGCTGTGCCCGTAGGTCCGGGTGGCAGCACTGACGTCGACCTCGTAGTCGAAGTGCACTTTGTCGGTGCCCGACGTCGTGACGGTGTGGTACGGCTGGCAGACGTCCGCGTAGTAGTGAGACAACCGTCCCAGACGCCTGCTGGCCTCCTTGTAGTTCCCGGCTTCGTACGCCTTAAGCAGGTGGTTGTATTCATCGGCGACCGCTTGTGGGCCCCCGCGCCCACGACCCACGGGCTTGTACACGTGGAGGTAGATCGAGGTGGAGGTCTTCTCACTGTCGGGGTCATCTGAGGCCAGGATCGCCGTTTCGACATCAACCCAGTCCGCCTTGGACCCAGCGAGCGAGATTGCGCGCTCGACGACCCAGTCATGCGTTCCGTAGCCGTCGTCACCAATGCCGTCGCCGTTGAGGTCGGCGCCGTTGGCCCAACCGTACGCAGAGCTGGTTCCCAGCCCCATGACGAGGGCGAATGCTGCGAGAAGGGTGACTAGTTTGCGAGATGACACGGGTGAATCAGTCCTTTCAGAGCGCGCGCGCAAAGGGAACCTCGATAGGAGTATCGGCAGGAACCGTGCCGAACCCAAGACCCTTGTGCCGTACTGTGACGAACATCACAACACCTCAGGCAATCGCTCGGGCCGCATGGTCGGCTCCGTGTTGGTGTGGACGCGCCATAGTCGTGGAACAATAGACTGTACGAGCCACGAGCCACGAGCTATGGG
>CAYXQU010000076.1:0-7814 GCA_964467305.1 uncultured Eubacteriales bacterium | reverse complement strand
CTAGGGGTCGCCAGTTCAAATCTGGCCACGCCGACCATTCTCTTTCCCTGCAAACGGGCATTCGTCCTCGTCTTGCGCGAATGGTCAACACTCGGCCTATCGCGTTGCCTCGTCGCCGATCGATAGCAGGCGCCGGCGGCAGACCTCCTCGAGAAGCTCCTCCATGCGCCAGGCGCGACCTTCCAGGGCCAGGGCCTCAAGACACTCGAACACGGACTTCGTGCCCGCAGCCATGTCGCTCCTGTGCTCGATGGACGCGAGCCAGGCGATGGCCTCGTCCATCTCCGCGATCCTGCGCGTAACGTGGCGCGGGTACGTGGGCAACAACCGCTCCACAGTCGCGACTTCCCCCGGGTAGAAGTCACGAAGACAGCCGAGAAGCTCGTCCCTTAGGCCCAGAAGGTCGGCTGCGGTGATCATCTCCAGGAAGATGGCGACCAGTCCCTTGTTGAACCCGTAGATACTCAGCTTGAATGCCGATGCGCTCCCGATGCCGACTCCCAAGACGCGGGTAGCAAGCGCGCCTCCGATCTGAGTCGCCACCGAGGCCGCGGCAGAGCCGCTAAGGTACAGCTTGGTCTTGGTGCCCAGCGCGGCGGCGCTCCCGATGAAGGCGCCGTCGACGCATTGGGCCCCGTTCGCGGACGCGATGCTCGCCACCTCCGCCATGGTCACCGGTGAGATGGAGTTGGCGTCGATGTATGGTCGGGCGACGCCCGTCCTTCGGCACGCCTCGGCGAACGTCGCGGCCGTCGCCGTCGCCGCGCTCTGAGGCACGAGCGAGATGACCAGTTCCGACTCCGCGACGCAGTCCTCCATTGAGGGCAGTTCAGTGACCCCTGCATCGCGCGCCAGCGCCCTGGTGCGGTCGCTGCGTTCGGCGAGAAAGGAGACGACTCTCCAGCCATGGCGCGCGAACTCCCTGGCCAAGGCGCTGCCCATGTCTCCCGGGTGGAGGATCGCCAGGGTCCTCACTGAGACCCGCCCGACGGGGAACTGCGCCTTCTGGCTCGCTCGAGGCGCTCGCGGCCGATGTGCAGGGCGCCGAAGAGGCCCGGGAGGGGGTCGACGAACGACTGAAGCCCATCGCACCTGGTACCTCGCAATGACCGCCCCCATTGCCGCACGCTCATTTCGCCCCTTGCGATCTCGCGTACGCTGTCAGGCAGATCCGTCGTCGACATGATCCAGCGGCTGCCTTCCCGCTGGCGTGGCGCGATGATGGGCTTACGGATGGCGTCGCGGTAGGCGACATACGCGATGTTCACGCCCACCGAACGTGCGAAGGTATGCGACAGACAGTAGCGGGTGTTGATCTCCATCAACTTGAAGCGGCCGTCTCGGGGATCGCGCTTGAATTCGCCCCCGAAGATGCCCGTGAGCCCCAAGCCACGATAGATGCTCAAGCAGCTGTCGGCCACCTCGGGCACCCAGACGCTTTCGCCGAACCTGCCTTCGCCGAAGGTGCGCGGATGTTGTCTGAGCTTCTGCCAGACGAACTGTGCGAGCGGAACCGACTCGGAATCCAGATACCACCCCGAGCCGAACACACGATCATCGCCGCCGGGGATGAACTCCTGCAGGAGCATCGTTCCGTACCCCTGCACCTTGTCGTAGACCCGCTCGAGGTCACCCGGGGTCTCGACTGTGACGGCCTTCACCTGCAGCCGTCTGCGGAACGACAACGGCACCGACGGCTTCAGGAGAGCGGGGAATGCGATCTCGGCGGCGGCGTCAGCCAGCTCGTCCGCACTCCGGACGAAGGCCGTCCGTGGCGTGTCGACGCCAAACTGCCATGCGGCCCGCACCTGCCGCTCCTTGTCTATGAGCGCCTGCAGCTTGTCCCAGGGAGTGACTGCGACGATGAACCACTCGCTCAGCTGCTCGGCGTTCTGCGACAGGACCGCCACGTAGTCGTCGTGAGCGGGAAAAAGCACAGCCTTGCGTGGCAGGCGCTTGCCGACATCGACGAGGTCACGGAGAAACCCCTCCTCGTCATAGTGAGCGTCGGCGCACACCGAGCCGTATGCATAGCGTGACTGGAAGCCGATCGCATCACGGCGCGGATCAAGCGCCCACACGGGGATGCCCTCGCTGCCCAAGGCACGCACAAGACCCACTCCTGTGGCGTTGCCGACGAAGACGACGACGGCAGGTACTCGTGTCTCACACAGCTTCTGGAACCGGCTGTACTTCAAGGGTCGGTCCTCCGGTCGGATGCATGTCGGCCCCTGATCACCGGACGACTCAGCCGGTCAAGGATCTCCTGCGCCACCGGAGCGGCGTTGTCCTTCGTCGGATAGTGGAAGTAGAGACCGGGCGTCGCGTTGACTTCGATGATCACGCCTCCCGAGTCAGCCAATGCGATCGTCGGGTCGGTCGTGATGACATCGATGCCGGCCAGACGCGCCCCGACGAGACTGGCGGCCGTCGCTCCTACCCCGACGAGTGAGGAGCATATGCGGTCCGTCGCGGGCACGTTGTCCTGTCGGCGATTGTCATTGACGACGGTCTTCAGCTGCACCCGGTGATCGCGCGGCGGCACCGATCGCAGGCTGTAGCCACTTTGGCGAAGCGTGTGCCGGAGCTCGCGGTCGATCCTCAAGATGCTCTGACTGGCGTCGATCCCGTGTCGCAGCCGGTCCGTGTTCTCGGCGGAGATGAGCTCTCTGATCGTGGACGTGCCGTCGCCGCGGATCGTGGGGGGAATGCGTTGCACCGCGTCGAGCAGGCTTCCATCCAGGTAGAGCAGACGATAGTTGTCGCCCTCGACTTGCTTGTCGATGACGATCTCCCTCGCATGGCTCCCCGCGTGCGTCATCGCACGGAACAGGCGCGCCTTCGTCGTGACGCCCGTCGTGACGCCCATACCCCCTCCCGTACCCCTGGCCGGCTTGACGACACACGGGCTCGCCTGCGCGGCCACGAAGCGCCAGGCCGTCGCCAGGTCGTCGCGCCGGCAGATGCAGTGGCGGGGTACGGGCAGCCCGTGCTCGCCCAGGAGACGATAGACAAGCGCCTTGTCCGAGGCAACGGCAACGGTGACCGGGTCATCCAGGGATGTGATGTTGTTGCTGACACGGATGATCGACTCCCCGTTCTGTATCTCCAGCATCCCGCCGAGGTGACGCACGGAGGCGCCCGCCGTTGCCGCCGCCTCCTCCCACACCATCCTGTAGAAATCGGAGCGCTGCCTGCCCAGCGGGCTTCTCGTCTTGTTGTGACGCACCAGCTGTTCGGCCCTGTGGTAGTAGGAGAGCCATCGAACGGCTGCGTTCGCAACTGCTTCCAGCTCCAATGCGCCCTCCCCGCTCGCCCGTGAGACTCCCGTCCCAGCATCATAGACGTATCGCTTGCCACCGGACTACTCAGACGCGCTGGTTGCCCGACCTGACAGCGCTTTCGTGGATGTCCCTCGCGCTGGCCGGCGCTACAATGCGGATGGCCTGAAGAATCAGCAATGCCAAAGTCGAAGCAGGGTGCACTGCAACGGGGGCAGAGATGACCGGACGTCCGCTGCACATCGGCATTGTGGGACTCGGCAAGCAAGGCGGCATCCGCGCGAGGACGGTCCGAGAGAACGAGGACACGGTCCTCGTCTGTGGCGCAGATCCTCATCCGCCGACGGGGTTCCACGACATCAGCGTGTATCCGACGCACCAGGAGGTCCTCGAGTCGGATGTGGATGCGGTGTTCGTGTGCACACCCAACCGCTTCACCAGTGACATCGTGGCCGCAGCACTGGATGCCGGCAAGCACGTGCTCTGCGAGAAGCCACCAGGCCGGACCGTGCAGGAGATCGAGCGCATCGTGGACGCTGAGCGGCGCAACAGCGGGCGGGTCTTGAAATTCGGCTTCAACCATCGTTACCACTTCGGCGTCATGGAGGCCAAGAAGATAGTGGATGACGGCAAGTACGGCCGTGTCCTCTGGATGCGCGGTATCTACGGCAAGGCGGAAAGCGGATCCTATCCGGCGGCCTGGCGTCAGGATCCGGTCATGGTCGGCGGAGGGATCCTGCTCGACCAGGGCATCCACATGCTCGATCTGTTCCGTCATTTCGGCGGGGAGTTCTCCGAGATCAAGAGCATGTGCACGACGATGAGCCCCGCGAGCCCGCTGGAGGACAACGCATTCGCCTTGCTGCGCAACCACGACTGCGTCGCGATGCTCCACAGCTCGTCCACCCAGTGGAAGCATCGCTTCACCCTGGAGATCTTCATGGAGGACGGCTACGTCATCGTCGACGGGATGCCGTCGACCACTCGCAGCTACCGGGACGAGTGGCTCATCGAGAGTCGAAGAGGCAAGGGTTTCGCCGTCGGCAACCCGCCGGAGCAGGCCACCTTCTGCAACACCGACCCGTCATGGGAGCTGGAACTGGCGGAGTTCGTCGACTGCATCCGGACTGGGCGACCGGTGCGCCACGGCACGTCGCATGACGCCCATGAGACCATGCGCCTGGTCTTCGGCATCTACGATGCCGACGAGGAGTTCGCCCAGCGACGGGCAGGCGTGGTCGCCGGAGCGGCCGAGCGAGGAGATGCATGAGGGACAACACGCCCATCGCGGTTGCCTCACGCTCCTTCTCGCGCCATCGCATATTGCGGGCAGATCTGTTGAAGAAATATGCAGACGTGCGCTTCAACGACGAGGGCATTGCGCTTCATGGCCAAGCCTTCATCGAGTTCGCGCGGGGTCGGCGAAAGCTGATCATCGCGCTGGAAAGCATCGACGAGGCGTTCCTCCGCGCAGTCCCGGAAATCGAAGTGATCAGCAAGTACGGCGTCGGCACCGACATGCTCGACCAGCGCGCGATGCGGCGCCACGGTGTCCGCCTTGGCTTGACCCCCGGGGTCAACAGACGCTCGGTGACAGAGCTGACCCTGTCGTTCATGATCGCGCTTCTCCGGGAGGTGCCGCAGGCGAGCCTCGAACTGCGCAAGGGCACGTGGAGGAACCGCCAGGGCAGGGAGTTGTCCGGCAGGACCGTCGGCATCATCGGCTGCGGCAACATAGGCAAGGACCTGACACCGATCCTGCGGGCGTTCGGATGCCGGGTCTTGGCCCACGACATCCTCGATTTCCCCGAGTTCTACGCGGCACATCAGGTCCAGGCGGTCGGTCTCGAAGAGCTGCTCGAGCGAGCCGAGATCACGACCCTTCACGTTCCGCTCGACGACAGTACGCGGAACATGCTTTCCGCCGAGAGGCTGGCCTGCATGAAGGCCGGCTCGCTGCTGGTCAACACCGCTCGGGGCGGCCTGGTGGATGAGAGCGCCCTCAAGACCATGCTGATGGATGGCCGCCTCGCGGGAGCCGCGTTCGACGTGTTCGCCCCAGAGCCACCCGAAGACGGCGAGCTGCTCCGCCTCCCCAACTTCCTGGCCACACCCCATATCGGCGGCAGCTCGGACGAGGCCGTCCTGGCCATGGGCCGCGCGGCGATCGCAGGCTTGGACGATAATGTACTGCCTGAACCGATCAAAGACACGGGGGTTCGCACATGCGTGAGAACACGCTGAAGGAGATCTGGGCGAGCGGCGGCGCCGTCATCAACGGCTGGTGCTCCATACCCAGCTCGTTCTCCGCCGAGATCATGGCCCACCAGGGATTCGACTCGATCACCATCGACATGCAGCACGGTCTCGTCGACTATCAGGTCGCGGTCACCATGCTGCAGGCCATCTCGACGACCTCGGTGATCCCGCTCACCCGGGTGCCCTGGAGCGACCCCGCCCGCGTGATGAAGATCCTCGACGCCGGATCGTACGGCGTGATCTGCCCGATGATCACTGACGCCGACGAGGCCGAGGCCCTGGTAGCTGCTGCCAAGTACCCCCCGAGAGGCTTCCGCAGCTTTGGGCCGATCCGTGCCAAGTACTACGGCGGAGGGGCGATCCACGGGGGTGGCGACTACCACGAGTTCGCCGATGAAGAGACGCTGGTAATACCCCAGATCGAGACCGAGAAGGCCATCCGCAACCTTGACAGCATCTTGGAAGTGCCCGGGATCGGCGCCATCTACGTCGGGCCGTCGGATCTCTCCATGGCGCTCGGAAAGGAGCCGCGCAAGGGTCAGCGGGACCCCGAGGTGATCGAGGCGATGGAGACCATCCTGGCGGCCGCCAGGCGCCATGGTGTCCCTGCCGGCATCCACACGAACTCGGTCGACGTCGCGGTCGAGATGATCGGCCGTGGCTTCCAGCTCGTTTCGCTTCAGAGCGACGACCGCTTCCTCATGGTGCGAGCGAAGGAAGAGGTCGATGCGGTGCGAGGCAGCCTGAACACGACGAAGTGAGAGGCGGTCACGATGACCTTTCCAGAGACGAGACACTCCGAGATCGGAAGCTACGCCGACGCCTACTTCGCCGAACTCGAACAGGCCTGTGCCACCGTGGACCGCGCTTCACTGCAGGAGGCCGCCGCCGTTCTTCTTGCAGTCTATGAGGGCGGTGGCATGCTCTTCTCCTGCGGCAACGGTGGGTCGGCCGCCATCGCCAATCAGCTGGTGTGCGATCACTGCAAGCTGGTGCAGACGGACACCCACCTCAGGCCGCACGTGTACTCGCTCAGCTCGACGGTCGAGATCATCACCGCCGTAGCCAACGACCTCTCGTACGATGATGTCTTCGTCTATCAGCTTCGCTCACTCGCCAAACCCGGCGACGCACTGATCACGATCAGCTCGTCGGGAGATTCGGAGAACATCGTCCGGGCAGCCATGTGGGCGAAGGAGAACGGGATCCCGGTCATCTCTCTGACCGGCTTCACCGGCGCTCGCTCCGCCGGCATCGCGGACGTCAGTCTGCACGTGTGCGCCGACAATTACGGCGTGATCGAAGACGTCCACCAGGCGCTCATGCACATCCTCGCGCAGTACATCCGCCAGGCGCACATGGAGGAGGGGATCATCGCCGAACGGAAGTTCTAGCTTCTGCGAGTCGGCGAGGGCAATCGACAGCGCCCTCGTGAGACCCACCTCCGAGCTCACCAGGTCCAGGCTCACCCCAGCTTGTCCACCGGCCCTGTGCGGCGTCGCGAAGCGGCGCCTGCCACGTCGTTGAGGGCCCGATAGCTGCTCCAGAGCATGAACGCCGCCCACAAGGCTGTACCGGCCATCTTGGCTCCATCTTCGAAGGCGTGGGCGTGGAAGCCAAAGTGCTCCTGTGCGAAGTCGAAGGCGAGGGAGGCAGCCCAGAACGCCCCCGCTCCGATGGCCAGCAACGGAGCGCCCTCTGAGAATTGGGGCCGGAACCACACCAGCAGCGCCAACAGGAGCACGCCGTACAACGCGTAGAGTGCCTCTTCCGGCATGCCTATTCTCGGAAACAGCCGGTCGTGCAGCATCATGAAGTCATCCAGCAGCAGAAGGCCGGTCAGTGCGGTCGCGGTGAGGAGGAAAGCGATGCGCCGGTCTCCGGCGGTGTGCCTGCGGAGCACGGCCGCCGCGAGCAACCCCGCGGTGCCGGCGACGACCCACAGGAACCACGTGACGGTCGCGAAGAAGCCCGTGTAGAGGGGGAGGCGGGTCGTCTCCAGCACTTCCTTGCTGAAGACGCGAAACGGGATGTCGCGCACCGCTCCGTAGGCCGCGAAGAGAGCAAGCACCACAATCACGAGACCGACGATCAGTGCCCCGACGGCGACCTGCCGTCGCAGCGGCGGGGCCTCGGGATCGCCTAGGCCGAGCACTTTGTCTGCGATGCTGTCGTCGCGCTCCAAGGCCATGGCTGCCCAGACGCCGTAACGTCGTGAAGAGTAATGATATCTCACCAGCATGCGGGTTGCACAGGTGTTGTCAGTCTGGGAGA
>CAYXQU010000075.1:0-7858 GCA_964467305.1 uncultured Eubacteriales bacterium | reverse complement strand
CCGCAGGCCCGTGGACCGCATTCCTCGACCTTGTCTTTGGAGTCCAGTGACCGAGCAGCCCGAAAACGCGTCCACCGAGCCCGCCGCCGAAGAGCACACGCAGGCCCAAGCCACGGTGGTGCGTTCGCAGCTGGGGCGCGAGCCGCGCGATCCGTGGCGCGTCTCATCTCGGTGCCGGTGGGGTTTCCCCACCACCATCGCATCGCCCTCGCTCTTGGCAGACGGCACGCCGTTTCCCAACCTCGTGTGGCTGACCTGCCCGTATCTTGTCGAGCGCATCTCCGCGCTCGAGTCCAAAGGCCTGGCCGCCGAGTACGCCCGCTGCGCCGCCGAAGACGAGATGTTCGCCGATGCACTCCGCGAGGCCGATGCGCGCCTGCGCGCAGCCCGGGCGCAGGAGAGCGGTGGCGTCGATGCGTGCGCCGATGTGGGACTTGCGGGCCAGCGAGATCCCCTGGGCGTGAAGTGCCTTCACGCGCACGTCGCACTCGCACTCGTTCACCTCGCAGACCCCATTGGCCGAGAAGTCCTCGACCAGGTGGGCTACCAGTGCAGCGACCGCCGGTGCGAGAAGTACCTCGCGTTTTGGGGTGAGAACTCGTGAGCGAGACCGGCCACCGCAGGCTGGCCGCGATCGACATAGGCACGGTGACCACCCGGCTGCTCGTCGCCGACGTCGACCCCCACTCGATCCGCGAGGTGGGCCGCTCCACCGACATCACCCAGCTGGGACAAGGTCTCGCGGCCTCCGGGGCACTTGCCCCCGATGCGATCGAGCGTGTCGCCTCGGTGATCGAAGGCTACGCCCGCACGATGCGCGAACTGGGCGTCGACGCCTACACGGCCCTGGCCACCAGCGCCAGCCGGGATGCATCCAACGGCGACGAGTTCGTGGCGAGGCTTCGCAGCGCGGGTATCGAGCTCACGATCATCGACGGGGGCACCGAAGCCGAGCTGTCGTTTCTGGGTGCGACCGCCCAGCGCGATGGCAAGGGGTTGCTGGTGGTCGACTGCGGCGGAGGGTCGACCGAGCTCGTGCTGGGCGACGTGATCAGCAGCGATGACGGTCGTGAGAGCACCATTGTCTCGGCACGCTCGATCGATGTGGGCAGCAGGCGGATGACCGACCTCTTCTTCAGCGACGATCCACCCACGCGCGCCCAGCTCGACGAGGCCCGCCGGTGGGCGACAAGCGAGATGCGCGGATACTTCGACCGGCTCGACCAGCGCCCCCGTGAGATGATCGCGCTCGCCGGCACCGCGACCTCGCTGGCGGCGATACACCTGGGCCTCGAGCTCTACGACCCCGAGCAGGTCCACGGCTACACGCTGACCGGCTCGGATGTGGCCGACCTGCTCGAGATGCTCGCTTCGATGCCGCTTGAGCGCCGCCGTCGCGTGGTGGGGCTGCATCCCGAGCGTGCAGGAGTGATCGTTGCGGGTACGCTCATCTTGGAGACGGTGCTTGCACTCGCCGGACTCGACGCGATGGTGATCAGCGAGCACGACCTGCTGTATGGGATACTTCTCGACACCTATCGCGACCTGCGGTGAAGCAGGGCATCTCGGTGAGTGGGCCGCCGGTCCGCACCCGAGTGCCTGACGTGTGAGGCGGCGTATCCGAACGGCACAGGAGGCGGACTTAAAATCCGCTGGCCCCCTAGGGGCTTGTGGGTTCGAATCCCACCGCCGCCACCATACGCGCCGCCGCGTAGGTTCGAGACGCACGTGTTGACCGCGACGAGGCGAAAGGGGGGTCAGAGCAGATGGTCGTGAGCGCGCCCGCGCGGCTGTACCAGGCCCTGGTCGACGGCGACCCGGCCCGCGCCATCGCGGTCATCGAGCGGGCACGGGAATCCGGGCTCACGCAGACCAAGTTGCTCGACACCCTGTTCGTGCCGGCGATGTCGCGCCTGGGCGAGGCCTGGGCCGACGGGACCATCGACGAGTACACCTTCACGCAGGCCGCGGCGACCGCCGAGCAGATAGGCTCGTTCGTCACGCCGGCGTCTGCGGCGAGGGACTCGGGCATCGCCCTGCTTGTGGGCAACATGCACCACGACATCCACGGCACGGACCGGGCCATCACCGCAGCCGCCCTCAAGGAGGCCGGCCACCGGGTGATCGACCTGGGAGCGGATGTCCGCCCCTCGGAGTTCCTCGAGCGTGCTGACGAGAGCGGAGCCCGCATCGTCCTCGTGTTCGCTCAGTCCGTGGCGACCGCCGCCGGTGTCACGCGCATCCGCGAGATGTTCGACTCCGCCGAGCGCGGAGCCGCGATCCTGGTCTCCGGAGGGCCGTTTTGGGCAGATCGCAGGCTCGCCAAAGCGGTAGGAGCAAACGGCGTGTTTAAGGGCGCGCAAGAAGCGCTCACGCTGGTGGAGAAGGCCGCGCGCAAGCTGGGGGACTCGCGATGAGCGAGGCGACCGCAACGCTGCGCGACGCCGAGGCTTTCGCGAGACAGGGCCGCATGGCCGCCGCGGTCGCCGCGTGCTACGAGACGCGCGACAGCGCCCCTGACGACCCCCGCGTGCATGCGCTGCTCGCCCACGTCTTCCTCGACGGCGACTTCTACGAAGAGGCGATCCGCGCCGCCACCCGCGCCATCGAGCTCGACCCGGACTGCGCGCCGGGGCTGCTTGAGCTGGGTCTGGCCTACGATCGCCGAGGCGGCATGTGGGACCAGTCGATCCTGGTGTGGCACGAGCTTGCCGAGGTCGCCCCCGGGCTGGTGACAGCCCACGTGCAGCTGGGCGAGGCCTTCTCGGCCGCGCAGTTCGAAGCCGAGGCGATCGAGTCGTGGAACGCCGCTTTGCAGCTCGACCCGCACGAGCCGCGCGCGATGTACAACCTCGCGGTGGCGGCACTCCAGCGCGAAGGGCTCGCTACCGCGCTGCCGGGATTCCGGCGTGCCGGCGAGCTCGATGCAAGCCAGGACAGCTTCTTCTTCACGCTTGCGACGCCCCCGGCCGGCGACGACGAACACGGCACCGGGGACGCGGATGAGGCGGCTCAGAAGTCACCGCGAGACGAGAGTTACGACCTGGCCCTGACCCTCGCGCGCTCCGAGGACTACTTCCTCGCGCTCGACGCCATCAGGCGGATCCTCGATGTCGACCCCAGCGATGCCGCGGCGCTCGCGCTGGCGGCGTTTGTGTACCTGAAGCAAGACTCCGACAACGAGGCGATGGCGCTTGCCTTGAGATCGCTCGCGCTGTCGACGCGCACGCCTGCGGCGGTCTACGTGCTGGGTGCTGCGTTCGCCAAGCGTCCCGGCCTGAGCCGAAACGCCACCGCGGTCTTCGGCGCGCTGACCAAGGCGGTCCCGCTGCACCCCATGCCTCACGTCTTGTATGCCGAGTCGCTTCTGGGCATGCAGCGCTACGACGAGGCGACGCAGGCCTACGAGCGGGCCGTCGAGCTCGATCCCACGCTGGTGCGTGCCCGCTTCGGGCTTGCCGCGGCGCTCATCGTGCAGTCCGAGCACGCGCGCGCACATCACCAGATCAGCCGGGCGGCGTACCACGACACCAAGCAGCAGGGGCATTTCTGGCGCCTGTACGACACCTACGCGCAGGGGAGGGGGGCCACGTGACCAGCGGTTCCATGGCGTCCGGCGCGTCGGCTCCCCGCTTCCTGGTGGGTGCTTCGCTCTATCCGCTGGCCAGCGAATCGCTGTCGCCGGAGCAGTGGTACGAGCGCGATGTCACCACCGATCTCGACGCGCTTGGCAAGGTGGGCGCTTCGCTTGTGCGCCTCTTCGTGAGCTGGCGCGTGCTCGAACCGCAGGTGGGACGCTACGACGACGAGATGCTCGACCGCTTGGCGGCGCTGGTCTCCTCGGTGGGGCGGCGCAAGATGCGCGCGATCGTGGTGCTGTTCGCCGACGACCGGGCAGCCGAGCTCAACGCCGTCACGTGGGGCACCCGCCGAGACCCCCGCACCGATCCCTACCTCGTGCAGCGCGCGGCAGATCTCGCCTCGCGCGTGGCCGGCCGGCTTGCCCGCGAATCAGCGGTGCTCGCCTGGCAGCTGGGCAATGAGGCGTTCCTCTCCGGCTTCGAGAGCCTTTCGGACCTCGAGAGCTGGTTCGAGGCGATCCACGGTGCCATCGCCGAGGTCGACCCCGCGCGTCCGGTGGCTCTTGGCGCCCACGCGGAGTCACTCATGCTGGCAACCGGCATCGACGCACGGCCGGTCATCGAGCGTTGCGGCCTGCACCTCTCGCACGCGACCTCGGCGTACCGCGCATACGCGGCGGGAGGCCCGCTGGGCTGCGGCCCCTCGACCTACCTCGACAGCTTCCTCGCACGGTTGGCGCGCAGGAAGGCGCCGCTCCTGGTCGACGAGGTGGGCGTCGACACCCAGACCCATTCGGTGGCCGAGGAAGCCGCGCACGTGCGCACCACGCTGTGGGGCGCGCTTGCGAACCGCGCCGCCGGAGCGATGGTCAGACGCGTGCGCGACGTCGAGACCGACAGGCGCGCGCCCTACTACATCGATCCGTTCGAGACGCTCGTGGGGGTGGCCGACACAAACGGCTTGGCCAAGCCCGCGATGCTCGAGATCGCCGAGTTCACCAAGGCGCTTGCCGCCCTCGACCTGCGCGAGTACGTGTTGGCACCCGAACGCGCCGCGATCGTGATGCCGGCCGACCGGTACGCGCCCCTGCCCGCGGTCTCGGGGCTGTTCGCTCCGCGATCGTGCTTCCAGTCCTACATCACCGCGAAGCGGGCGCACGTCCCGGTCGCGGTGGTGCACGAAGGTGACGACCTCTCGGCGTACCTGATGCTCATCGTGCCCAGCGCGATGTCGCTCGACTCGGCCACGTGGGCGCGCCTGGGCGAGTTCGTGAACTCGGGGGGCACGCTACTGCTCAGTCACGGCGGTGGCGACGCGCACCCGGCCATCCGCGAGATCTTCGGCGTCGAGCCGCTGGGCGATGACGGCCCGCGCGAGACATTCTCGTGCCGGGTCGCTCAGCCTGACGCGCTGGGCGCCCTGCGCAGCTTCGACGCGCCGCTGTCACTGCCCAACTTCGCGCTGCTCTCCAGCTGTGGGGCGAGCGTCGTGGCCACCGATGCGGTGGGCAACCCGCTGCTCACCGTGAACCAGTCCGGGCAGGGCAGGGCGGTCTACGTCGCGACGCCGCTCGAGCGGGCGATCGCGCAAGGCGACCCGTGGTCCACCCCCCAGGCGGTGGCTGACTTCGCGCTGCAGGTCTACGGGGCGGTGGCGGGCAGTGCCGGCTGCACCGCACCTATCAGTTGTGACTCACCCGATGTCGAGATTGCGGTGTTCCAAGGCGATACACAAGACGTGGTGCTGCTCATCAACCACGCGTCGCGCGCCGTGACCGCGAACCTGTCCGCCAGCTGCACGGTGGGAGCGGTCCGGCCCGTCCGGGGTGGCGCAGCGGTCTCGGTGGGCGGATCGTCGTTCGGCGTGCCGCTGGGCCCCAACGGTGTGGCCCTGTTGCGGGTAGAGTACGCATAGCAGCCCGGCGGCACGCAGCCATAGGCGTCCAAGACGAAGGCGGAGATGATGGAGCGGATCAGGCTCACCAGCATGTCGAGCAAGGCGGGTTGAGCGGCGAAGTGGGGTCCGGAGGACCTCCAGGCCGTGCTCGACAAGATCGCGCCGGGTGACTCGGATGCGCTGATGCTGGGCTTCGAGACCAGTGACGATGCCGCCGTCTACCGGCTCACAGACGATATGGCGGGGCTCATGACCGTCGACTTCTTCACGCCCATCGTCGATGACCCCTACGACTTCGGGCGCATCACCGCGGCCAACGCCCTCTCCGACATCTACGCGATGGGCGGTCGTCCGCTCACCGCGCTCAACATGCTCGCGTTCCCGTGCTCGCTGGGGGCCGATGTGGTGGGCGAGGTGGTCCGCGGTGGTGCCGAGAAGGTCACCGAGGCGGGCGCGGTCACCGTTGGCGGCCACACCATCGACGACAAGGAGCCCAAGTACGGGCTGTCGGTCTTTGGCGTGGTGCACCCCGATAAGGTCGTGCGCAACCGCGGCGCGAAGCCGGGTGACGCGATCGTGCTCACCAAGCCCATAGGCACCGGCATCTGGGGTACCGCGCTCAAGCGGCAGCTTGTCGACGAGTCGCAGGCGAGCGAGGCCATCGAGTCGATGGCGGCGCTCAACAAAGACGCGTGTGAGGCAATGGTCGAGGTGGGCGTGCACGCGGCCACCGATGTCACCGGCTTCGGGCTGCTTGGCCACCTGCACGAGATGGCCGAGGCCAGCGGGTGCGGCGCGACCATGGACCTGGGCGAGGTGCCGCTGTTCGCCGGAGCACTCGACTACGCGCGCGATGGCGTCGTGCCCGGCCGTACCGCCGATGTGGTGGCGTGGGCAGACGAGTTCACCCAGTGGGCGCACGACAACGACCGAGATCTGTGGATGAAGGTGCTGTGCGACCCGCAGACCAGCGGCGGGCTGCTCATCGCGGTGAGCCCCGAGGCGGCCCACCAGCTGTGCGTCGCCCTCGAGGTCCGCGGGGTGCTCTGCGCCGAAGTGGGCACCTTCACCAGCGCTACACCAGGTCTCGTCACCATCCGCTGAGCGCCGGACGCGTCGCGTCCGCTCCCACACATGCGCCGGTCCCTCCATACGGTATAATCTGCTGGAACTTATCGGTTCTACTTCTGCTTATGGAGGCGGCTCATGGGCAAGCGCGTCATGTTCCTCTCGGATTCCATCGGTGCGGACGAGGAGCTGGGCCGCATCCTCATGAAGAACTTCATCTACTCGGTGGCCCGCAACGCTGAAGCACCGTCGTGCGTGATGTTCATGAACACCGCCGTGCGCCTTGTGTGCGAGGGCTCGGACTCGCTCGATGACATCAGGATCCTTGCCGAGAACGGCGTGCCGGTCAAAGCGTGCGGAACCTGCCTCGACTTCCTGAAGCTCAAGGACAAGCTCGCCGTGGGAGAAGTGGGCAATATGGTCGAGGCCGTCGAGGCGCTGCTCGGCGACGACGACGTGCTCACGATCGCTTAGCGCGCGTCTTGCCCGTGGCGTCTCGCCGCCGGTGAGCGATACACCACGCTCGCTGCTTCGCTACAATCGCTGTCATGGACACCAACTCGCTTCTTCGCGCCCTGCCCAAGACCGACGACGTGCTCGCGTCACCCGAGCTCGCGCCGGCGCTCGAAGCGCTGCCGCGCCCGGTGGTGCTCGACGCCGTGCGTGCCAGCATCGAAGGCGCCCGGGCGCGCATCCTCGCAGGTGAGGCCGTCGACTACAGCGCAGCGGATGCCGCGCGCGATGCAGCCGGTCGCGCGCAACTGGCGTCGCGAGCTTCGCTTCGGCGCGTCATCAACGCCACCGGCATCATCGTTCATACGAACCTGGGCCGCAGCGTGCTCAGCGAGGCCGCGGTCAAGGCGGTCGTTGACGTGGCGACGCACTACTCGACGCTCGAGTACGACGTGGAGAGCGGCCAGCGCGGCAGCCGTCACGTGCACTGCGAAGAGCTGCTGTGCAAGCTGACCGGCGCAGAGGCCGCGATGGCGGTCAACAACAACGCCGCTGCGGTCATGATCGGCCTTGCCGAGCTCGCCCGCGGCAAAGAGGCGATCGTGAGTCGGGGGCAGCTTGTCGAGATAGGCGGCAGCTTCCGCGTACCCGACATCATGGCCGAGTCCGGCGCCACCATGGTCGAGGTGGGCACCACCAACAAGACGCACCTGCGCGACTACGAAGCCGCGATGACCGCCAACACCGGTCTGCTGCTGAAGGTCCACTCCAGCAACTTCCGCGTGGTGGGCTTCACCGCCGAGGTCGACGTGCGTGAGCTGGTCGAACTGGGCGCCCCGCACGGTGTGCCCGTCATGGA
>CAYXQU010000074.1:2462-8026 GCA_964467305.1 uncultured Eubacteriales bacterium | reverse complement strand
GCTCAGCGCCAAGTCCCAGCTGTCGATGCGCATGACGTGCGCCGCCATCCCACTGTCACGGGCGTAGAGCTTGGGCATCTTGACGAGCCGCTTGCCCAGATTCGCCGAGAAGGGTGCGAGCATCCGTGTCTGGTAGCCCACATCGAGCAGGTCCAAGTAGCGGTTGACGGTGCGCTGGTCGAGCGTCGCATCGGCTGCGAGGTCCGTCCGGTTGACCAGCCCGGAGGTTCGGAGCAGTGCCAGTGAGTACAGGCGCCGGAACGCCATCAGGTCATCCACGCGGCCCAGCTGCCACAGGTCGCGCTCCACGAAGGTCGACAGGTACGCCGCGTACCAGTCGCGACGTGCTTCAGGGCCCATCCCCAGCACCCCCGGCATGCCGCCTTCGATCACCGAGGAGCACAGCTGGGCGCGCAGAGCCGTCGCGGACGCCTTCGGTTCGTAGCTGAGCGACGCCGCGTACTCGGCGGCACTGGACGCGGCGAACGCGGACTCGATGGTTGTGGGCGCGGGCAGGCCCACGCGCTCGGAGAGCGTGAGCGGGGCCAGCTCCAGATAGGCTGCGCGTCCTGCGAGTGTCTCGGACACGTCACGCATCCTCAGAAGGTTGGCCGAGCCGGTGAGCAGGAACGCCCCGGGGCGTTCATCGCGATCGACAGCGAGTTTGACGGCACGCATGAGCTCGGGGGCCAACTGAACCTCGTCGATGATGGTGGTGCCCTCGCTGTGTGCGGTCACGAGTCCCAGTGGATCGGCGAGTGCCCGCTCGCGAACATCGGGCTGGTCGAGTGTGAGGTAGGTGCCCGGGCGGTTCTGGATCATCGCCCGTGCGAGCGTGGACTTGCCCACTTGGCGAGGGCCGGTGATCACGACCACGCGGAACTCCCGCAACAGACGGTCGGCCACGGTCTTGAGATGGCGGGGTAGATGTCCGCGGGGATGGTTCATGCGAGCAATACTGACAGTATCATGCCTGAATTGCTAGCATTACGACGCGCTCTCGCACACGCGCTAGACTGGACGGGTCCGCCCGGCCGCGCAACGTCATCGAAAGGTCACGCCGCATGCCACTGCCCATCGTCGAGCGTTACCCGCTGCTCACGAGCCTGCCCTACGTCGCGTTGGGTACGTTGCCCACGCCGCTCGATCGCATCGAGCTGGGTGCGCCGGGTCTGCCCGAGGTCTTCGTCAAGCGCGACGACCTCACCAGCCTGGTCTACGGCGGCAACAAGGTGCGCAAACTCGAGTTTCTCCTTGGCCAAGCGCTTGCAGAGAAACGTCGTGCGGTCATCACCTTCGGCGCCTACGGCTCGAACCACGCGCTCGCGACCGCCGTGCACGCCACTGCGTTGGGCATCGAGCCCCACGTGGTGCTGTCGCCCCAGGCACCCGGCCCGTTCGCCGCAGCCACCCTGCGTGCGCACGCGAAGCTGGGCACCGTCATCCACCCGGTCGACGGCTGGGACGGGTCTCGCGAGGCGGTGGGCGTCAGGCGCGAGCTTATGCAGCGCGATGGCATCGAGCCTCTGGTGATTCCCATGGGCGGCACCAATGCGCTGGGCGCCGTGGGCTACGTCAACGCCGCGTTCGAGCTCGCAAACCAGCTGGGCGCCCATATGCCTGATCGCGTCTACGTCGCCGGCGGCACGCTGGGTACCGCTGTGGGCCTCGCGGTGGGGTTTTTCGCACGTGGGGCGAAAACCCGTGTGGTGTCGGTGCGCGTGACGCCCGACAACGTCGCGTCGGCGCAGCGCGCCCACGAGATCGCGGTCGAGACCGTCAAGCTGCTCCAGGATGCCGCACCCGGCTTCCCTGAGATCGCGCCGGAAGATCTCGCGCTCGACTTGCGCGATGACTGGTTCGAGCCCGGCTACGGCGTGGTGACGCCCGAGACCACCGCGGCGGTCGCCTACATGGCCGCGCTAGGCATCAAGACCGAGACGACCTACACCGGCAAAGCGGTCGCGGCGATGCTCGCCGACGCGGCCGCCGGAGACCTCGCCGCAAAGTCGGTACTGTTCTGGAACACCTACAGCTCCGCGCCCATGCCCGCGCCCGGTCCCGTCGAGCTGCTACCGGAACCTCTCCAAGAGTACGTTGCACGCTGTGACGAGCTGTTCGGCACACCCGCAACGCACGGCGAGTCCTTCGAGGAAGGCAGTAACCGATGAGCTGGCGAGGCTTCGGCTCCGACAACCACTCCGGCGTCCACCCCCAGGTGCTCGACGCGATCGCTGCGGCCAACACCGGTCACGCGCACGGCTACGGCGACGACCCCTGGACCGAGAAGGCCATCGAGGTCCTGCGCGGACACCTAGGTGACGAGTGCGACATCGCCTTCGTGTTCAACGGCACCGGTGCGAACTGTGTGTCGTTCGCGGCCTCGTGTCGTCCGTGGGAGAGCGTGATCTGCGCGACCACCGCGCACATCAACTGCGACGAGTGCGCGGCCCCGGAGCGGCTGGGCCACGTCAAGCTGGTGCCGGTCGAAACGCCTGACGGCAAGCTCACGACCGAACTGGTGAGCCCGCACCTGACCGGCTTCGGCTTCGAGCACGCCGCGCAACCCAAGGTAATCAGCATCTCGAACGTGAGCGAGCTGGGCACGGTGTACACGGCGGCTCAGACGCGCGCGCTCGCCGATCTCGCCCACGCCCACGGGATGCTGCTGCACGTGGACGGCGCCCGCATCGCCAACGCCGCTGCGTCACAGGGCTGCACCCTGCGCGAGCTTGTCACCGAGGCGGGCGTCGACCTGCTGTCGTTGGGTGGCACCAAGAACGGCATGCTGGGCGGCGAGGCCGTCGTGCTTCTGGGCGACGCGCGCACCAGCGTGCTGCCGTACGCGCGCAAGCAGCTGGGGCAGCTCGCGAGCAAGATGCGCTTCGTCTCGGCGCAGTTCTCGGCGATGTATGAGGGGTCGCTGTGGCTCGACTCGGCGCGTCACGCCAACGAGATGGCCGCACTGCTCGCTGAAGGCGCCCGTGCCAAGGGCATCGAGATCACCCAGCCCGTCGACGCCAACGAGGTCTTCGCGGTTCTGCCGCCCGAGAAGGTCGAGCCGCTTCAGAAGCGCTTCCACTTCTACGTGTGGGACGAGCCGCGCCATGTGGTGCGCTGGGTCACGTCGTGGGACACCACCACAGACGACGTCGCGGAGCTGCTCGACGCCCTGTGAGCGCGGGCTACTTCGCGGCGGCGGTTACCTTCCACAGCGTGCCGCTGTAGTCGCACACGTAGAGCTCGCCGGCCTCGTCTTCGCCAAACGACGACACGCTGGCCGTGCCGCGCTCGAGCAGCACGCGCTGGTCGATCTCGCCAAGCGGCGCGCCGTCGGGAGCAGTGCGCCTGATCCCCGCGATCCAGCCGGTCACGAAGTCGCCGTAGAGGTACGTGCCCACGAGCGCCGGGTACTCGCTGCCGCGGTAGACGTAGCCGCCGGTCACCGAGTTACCCTCGCTACTGGGGTACTCGGCGATGGGAAACGTCATCCCCTCGCGCGTGGGGTTCGAGCCCGTGAACTCGTGGTTGCCCTCCCACAGGTTCCAGCCCCAGTTCACGCCTGTTGCCTGATCCAGCTCGACGAAGTCGATCTCCTCCCAGGCGTTTTGGCCCACGTCGCCAATCCACACGTCGTGGGTCTCTCGGTCGAACGAGAACCGCCACGGGTTGCGCAGCCCGCTTTGCACGATCTGCGGCTTCGCACCAGCCTTCGACACGTCGAGCACGAGCATCTTTCCCAGCAGTGCGCGCGGGTTCTGCCCGTTGCCCTGCGGGTCGCCGCCGGACCCGCCGTCGCCCATCCCGATCCACAGCCTCGTGGTGCCCGGCTCGAACACGATGCAGCCGCCGTTGTGGTTGCCGTAGGGCTGGGGAACCGTGAGCAGCACCTGAGGCGCGCCCACGCGCGGACGGTCGCTCGCGGGGTCATCGGCAATCAGCCGAGCAACCACGGTGTCGCCGTCCAGGTTCGTGTAGTTCACGTAGAAGACGCCGCTTGTGGCGTAGTCCGGCGCGAATGCGAGCCCAAGCAGCCCGCGCTCGCCACCACTCGTGACCTCGCGCCTCAGGTCGAGGTAGGGCCCCTCGGTCACGGTGCCATCGCGCACGACCTGCACCGTCCCGGCCTGCTCGACCACGAACAGGCGCCCCGAGCCGTCGCCGGCATGAGTCGCGAACAGCGGCGCCTCGAAGCCGCGCGCCACCGGCTCCAGCCCCAGTGAAAGCGCGTCGAGCGCCACGGGGTCACCACCGCTGTCCTGCCCACCCGCC
Source organism: uncultured Eubacteriales bacterium (assembly GCA_964467305.1). Lineage (GTDB taxonomy): Bacteria > Actinomycetota > Coriobacteriia > Anaerosomatales > PHET01 > CAVPCY01. Next base: position 3,754 of record CAYXQU010000074.1, on the reverse strand, counting down.
GGTGTCTGCGTGGCGGGAGTCTGCACGGGCGGCGGCTCTTGTGCCACCTCGCCTGCCGAGCAGCCCGCCGCTACGAGCACCGTCGCGGCGGCTGTTGCGATCGCGATGAGCACCCGGCGGTCCATCACGCAGCACCGCCCCCGCGCAGCCGCTCGATCGTCTCGAGCACGTCTTGCGCATGACCCTCGATCCGCACCTTCGGCCAGACGTGGGCGATGGTGCCGTCAGGGCCGATGAGGAACGTGGAGCGCACTGCGGTGACGCCCAGTACCTTGCGCACGCCGTACGCTTCGATGATGGACTTGTCGGTATCGGAGATCATGGGAAACGTCAGCGAGAACTTGTCTATGAACCGCTGCTGGATCTCGGGCTTATCGGCGCTCACACCCACCACGAGGGTGTCCAACGACTCCAGAGCATCCTTGTGCTCCTGGAAGTCCTTGGCTTCGTGCGTTCAACCGGGGGTGTTGGCGCGCGGGTAGAAGTACAGCACCACCCACGATCCGCGGTGCGCTGCGAGGTCGAACGTGCCGCCACCGGTGATGGGGGCCGAGACCTGTGGTGCGGCTTCGCCCACCGCTGGCAAGACGGGCTCTGGCATGGGATCGCTCCTGTCGCATTCGTATTGGTTGAGTAGTTGATACCCGTCGATACGCTGAGGCGTGGCAGCGCTGCGCTACGATGCATCCATGCTGCTTCTTGTGGACGGATACAATGTGACGATGCGCGACGACGCCACCAAGGCGCTGTCGAAGGAGCACCAGCGCGAGGCGCTCATCGCGCGTCTTGCAGCGCACAGTCGCGAACTCGCGCATGGAGGCCGGATCGTGGCGGTCTTCGACGCGCACGCCCAGTTGGGGAGTTCGACTGAGAACCGGGGGGCGGTCAGCGTCGCGTACGCGGCCGACGCCGACACAGAGATCGTGCGGCGCGCGGCCAAGGCGACCGGCCAGATCACCGTCGCGACCGATGACCTGCGGCTGCGGGCGCGCATCAGCCAAGACGTTGGGCGGCACGTGCGCTTCATCGACGGGACGGCCCTGTCGCAGGCGTGCATCGGTACGAGCGGCAAACGCAAGGGCGGCGACTATGTGGCCAGGGACAGCGGCCTGCCCCCCGGCGCAAACGAGATCACACGCGAGCTCAAAGACCTTTGGCTCAGCGGAGAAGACGAGTGAGAGGCGACATCAGGTGAGCGGAGTCATCGTCAACGTCGTGACCGTCCTTGTGGGTACGGTCTTGGGTCTGCTGTTCGGCAAGGCGATCTCCGAGCGGTTCCGCGCGATCGCGTT
>CAYXQU010000074.1:0-2452 GCA_964467305.1 uncultured Eubacteriales bacterium | reverse complement strand
GCGCGGTCCACAGAACAAGTAGGCATGCGCGACGCGGTTCCGCGCGATCGCGTTCGTCGCCATTGGCATGTCCACCGGGATCATAGGTGCCTCGATGAGCATCGGCGGCCTGAAGTCGATGGGCGAGACGCACATGGGCGACTACGCGTTCCTCGTCTTCGTGGGCGCCCTCGTGCTGGGCTCGCTCACCGGCGAGGCGCTCAGGATCGAGTACTGGCTCGAGCGCTTCGGCATCCTGTTGCAAGACCTGTCGTACAAGCTGCCGTGGACGTCGCCGCTGCCCAGATCCGCCGCCGATGAACCCGGCGAGAAGGGCCACACGCTCGTCGAGGGGTTCGTCACCGCCTCGCTGCTGTTCTGTGTGGGTGCGATGACCATCCTGGGCTCGATCCAGGGCGGGCTGGGCGACCCATCCATCCTGTATCTCAAGTCCACGCTCGACGGCGTGGCGGCGCTGTTCCTCGCCTCCACGCTGGGTGTGGGTGTGGGCTTGTCGGTGATCCCGGTCTTCATCATCCAAGGCGGGTTGGCGCTGGGTGCCCACTCGATGGAGGCGCTCATGACCCCTGCGGTGATCTCGTCGATATCGGCGGTGGGCGGAACCATGATCTTGGGCATCGGGCTCGATCTGCTGGGCATCAAGCGCCTGCCGGTGGGCAACATGCTGCCGGCGATCATCTTCGCGGCGGTGGCCGGCGGGATCCTTGGCTGAGCGCGCCGCAACACCTCCCGCCCACGCGACCGTGACCGCGGCTCCTGCGGGTCTCGACGCCGCGCGCATCGAGATGCGGCGTGCCGGCTACTGTGTGCTGTGCGACCGCATGGTCGAGGTGGACGCGGGCGGCGGCTGCTCGGCCGACCCCAGCCACCCGGTGCAGGCGATCAGCGGCATCGTGGTGCTCGATGGCGCCGAGCCTGTTCCGCAACTACCGCGATTCAACTGGGCGGCGTTTCTCGTACCACCGGTGTGGGGCCCCGCTCACGGCCAGTGGGCGGGAGTGATCTTCCTGCCCATCTGGCTGTTCGCTGATGGTGCGGTCGCTTCGGCGCCGGGCAGGGGAGTCCCCGGTATCGCGGGGGCGGTCGCCATCGTGGTGCTCACCGCCGCAGCGCAAGGCTGGTTTGGCAAGCGGGCCAACGGTCTGGCGTGGCGCCGAGTCGCCGGGCGCATCTCCATCGAGCGCTTCAGGGCGCAGCAGCGCAGCTGGGCGATCGCCATGGTGCCGGTGGCCGCACTGCTACTGGGGTGGGCGACCTACTACCAGCTCGTTCTGGCTCCTCAGCTCTGAACTCGGGTCCCGGGCCCCAAAACGCGGCCCTGAGCTGCGGTGTTTTCTGGTGCTTGACGTGCGTAACAGTGTGATGTTACGCTACCTCATGTACGTTGCACCTAACGCTTTGAGGAGGCGTCACAAGATGTCCGAAGTCAAACGAATCTACCGTTCGCGCACGCAGCGCGTGGTCACCGGAACCCTTGGCGGGCTGGCCGAGTTCCTGGGAGTCGCGGCCTGGCCGCTGCGCATCGTCTACGTGGGCCTGATGCTCATCACCGGGTTCTGGACCGGGCTTGTGGTCTACATCGTCGCCGCGGTCATCATCCCGCAGCGTCCGCTCGAGACCGTCTCGGCCACCGGCGAGCCTGTGCCCGTGCCGCCCGCACCTCCCGTCCCGCCCGCGCCGCCTGCGTCTCAGCCGCCCGTGCCGGGTGCCTGAGAAGTGGCTTGGTCCGCGAACGGGTAGGAGGTGTGGATGATGGATAACGAGCTCATCTCGAAGAAGGATCTGCTGCAAGAGGCCGGCATCAGCTACGGCCAGCTCTACCGCTGGAAGCGCAAGGGGCTCATCCCCGAGGACTGGTTCGTACGCAAGTCCACGTTCACCGGCCAAGAGACGTTCTTCCCGCGGGAGAAGATGCTTGCGCGCATCGACAAGATCAAGAACCTGAAGTCCGAGGACGTCTCGCTCGACGACATCGCCGATGCGGTCGCTCCCAACCTGGGCGACACCACCATGACCTGCGACGAGATCACCCAGCGCAAGCTGGTCTCGGCAGAAGCGCTCGAGATCTTCTCGGAGGTGTGCGGGTGCGACGAGCCGCTCGTCTTTGGCGAGGTCGTCATGCTCGCCGCGCTCGACGGGTTGCTCACCACCGGTGACGTGACGCTCGACGAAGGCCGGCTGGTGCTCGAGACGCTGCGCGAGAGCTACCCGGCGTTCGAGGGTGCCGAGGCGGACCTCGTCTTCGTGCGCCGCAAGGGTATGTCTACCGCGATGCTGGTGACGAGCTCGGCAGAGCTGCGCTTCGAACCGGCGATGCGCGTGATCGCCCGACTGAGTCTCGCTGAGTCCGCCGAAGCGCTCAGCGCGAAGATACGCTAGGAGGGTTGGAAGATGACCGAGCAGGACAGAGCCGACATGAAGATCGTGGGTGACGGCAACATGAGTGGTGGCA
>CAYXQU010000073.1:0-8040 GCA_964467305.1 uncultured Eubacteriales bacterium | reverse complement strand
GTTGGCGATCAGGCGCGTGGTCGAGGTGAGGATGACGTCGATGACCTTGAGGCCGTTGGCTCGCAGCGAGGAGCCGGTCTCGGTGAGGTCGACCAGGGCGTCCATCATCTCGGGGACCTTGGCCTCGGTGGCGCCGTAACTGAAGAAGACCTCGACGGGGATGCCCAGGTTGTCGAAGAAGGCCTTGGTCGAGCGCGGGAACTCGGTGGTGATGCGGGAGCCGGGGGCGATGTCTCGGCCGGACTGGATGGGCGACTCCTGGGGCACGGCCAGCACCATCTGCACGACGCCGGTGCCGGTCTTGGCGTAGGGCAGCTCGGCGATCTCGACCACATCGGCGCCGGACTCGCGGATCCAGTCGTGGCCGGAGATGCCCAGATCGAAGTAGCCGTCCTGGACGAAGATGGGGATCTCTTGCGGGCGCAGAATCTTCACGCGCTCGATGCGCGGGTCGGCGCAGCTGGGGTTGTAGGCGCGGCTCGACTTCTTGACCTCGATGTCGGCCTGGGCGAACAGCAGCAGCGTCTGCTCTTCGAGCGATCCCTTGGGGATGGTCAGCGACAGCATGTGAGCTCCTCTGAGTGGCGTTGGTGGCCCCGGGCGCGCGGTGCGCAGACGGCAGCACACCACCACTCTACTGCGCTAAAGCGCGCGGGGGAAGAGGGCTGGCGTGTCGGGCGCCTGGCGGGCGGGCTGGCGCGCTACCCCACCAGCGCTGCGGCGGCGGAGCCTCCCAAGAAGCCGATGAAGATCACGAACACCGTGGCCAGATAGACCGCGGGCGGCACGAACAGCAGCCCGATCCAATGCCGGCGTGCGAAGAACGTGCAGATCGCGAAGACCGCGATGTCGAAGACGCTCAGCGCGAAGATGATGCCCAGCGGCCCCAGCGAGTCAGCGAGCGCGAGCAACCCGGGCAGCTCGAGGGCGGCGCGCTCGTGCAGGTCGAGCATGAGCGGCGTGAAGGTGATGGCGAAGCCCACCTGCACCACCACGAACAGGAACGACACGCCCAGCGCCACCAGCATGATGATGGCCTCGCCGGACTCGCCCGATCGCGGCAACGCCGCCCGGGGCATCTTGGTCTGCTCGCCGCGTCCTTCCACGTCTTGCCCTCCCGCAGGTGTGTGGAAGACGAACATACCCCGAGACGGGCGGCCCTGTGAACCGCGACGGCGCAATTGAGTGCTCAGGCGCCGGAAATGAATAGGACCCCTGCGGATAGGGGGATCCGCAGAGGTCCAGAGGTTATGGGACCGCCGCCGCCGGGGGATGCCGACGGCGGCTGCAAGGGGGCTAGAGTACCTGCAGCACCACTGCCAGGACGATGGCGGCTGCTACTGCGAGGATCGTGCGGCCGTAGAACACGCCGCCTTCGCTGAAGCTGTCATACATGGTGGTTCCTCCTTTGGAGCCGGCGGTTCCGGTCTCGGTGCCAGTTGGCTTCTTGTCATCTTCTGTAGTGCAATCATCGGCCCAAAGAAGCAAAAGATACATTGTCGGTTTCTTATGCATATCGTAAGCTAGACTACATGTTGAGCGTGAACCGATTGAAGATGCTCCGCGAGGTCGCCGCGCGCGGCACACTGGCCGCCGCAGCCGAGGCGCTCTTCATGACGCCGTCAGCCGTATCGCAGCAGATGGCGGTGCTCGAGCGGGAGGCCGGCGTGCCGCTGCTGGAGCGTTCCGGACGCGGCGTGAAGCTCACCGACGCTGGCCGCGGGCTCGTCGACAACACCGAGCGCATCCTCGCCGCCCTCGAACACGCCGAGGCCGATCTCGCCGCCGCATCGCGCGGAGTCGTGGGTCACGTGCGTGTCTCGGCGTTTCCCACCGCGGCGCGCAGCGTGCTGGTGCCGGCACTGGTCGACCTGCGCGAGCACCACCCCAACCTACGCGTCTCGATGATCGACCTTGAGCCCGAGGAGTCGCTCCCCGCCCTCAAGGCGCGCGAGCTCGACGTGGTGCTCACCTACGAGTGGGACCTGCTGCCCAGCATCGAAGACGCCGGCATCGAGCGCGAAGAGCTCCTGACCGAGCACGTCTATCTGGTCCTGCCCTCGGCGCACCCCATGAACGTCCCCGGCCCGCTGTCGATCGCGCAGTTCGCCGGCGAGGAGTGGATCGTGGGCCGAGACTCCACCTCGATGCTCGACCTGGTGACCGCGGCCGGGCGTCGCTCTGGCTTCGTGCCCCACACAGACCTGCACTCCATGGACTTCGAGGTCATCTTGGCCGCCGTCGCCGCGGGGCTGGGCGTGGCGCTGGGTCCGTCGCTCGCGCTTGTCGACCGCCCCGCCGGCATCGCGGTGCGCGACGTGTCCGACATCGACGTGAACCGCTCGGTCTGGGCGGCGATCAGGCGTGGCTCGGGCGCGAATCCGGGTATAGCCACAGTGCTCGAGGCGGTGCGCAAGCAAGCGCAGCTCGTCGCGGGCTCCCTGCCCGGTGCAGACGACGCGAAGGCCTAGCGCATGAGCCAGCGGGCACAGACCATCTTCCTGGTGGCACTCATAGCGGTGATCTTGGTGCTGCAGGGCGTGGCGTGGGCGATCGCGTTTCAGTCTGTGTCGCTCAGCACCGGCGCTGCAGACGCGTCGCGGCCCGCGCCAGAGCGCCTCGAAGACGCCCAGACCGCCAGCGAGCTGCGCCCCGACGTGCTCGCCTACAAGCAGCAGGCCGCCTCACTCGAAGCGTCGGCGCTGGTCGAAGCCGGCGAGCTCGAGGCCGCCAAGCAGGTGCTGGTGGAAGTCTGGGGCTACGACCGAGACAACACGGAGCTTCGCGAGCAGATACGCGAGATCAACGACGCGATGACCGCCAGAGACAACCCCAAGGCCCACGTGCTGCACCAGCGCGAGGGGCCCATGGGCGAGCTCGCGCCCGAGGACCTGATGCCGTAGGCGCCCCTACTGCGCGATGAGCAGCGTGCGGCGATCGAAGCTGCCGGTCTCGATCGACTTCAGCACCAGCGCGGCGACATCGGCACGCGCGATGCGGCTGGCCTTGGGCAGCATCGAGCCGTCACGCGACAGCCGGTAGTCACCGGTCGCGGGTTCATCGGTCAGGCCCACCGGGCGGATGATCGTCCACTCCACCCCGGATGCGGCGATGCGCTGCTCCATGCGCTCCATGTCGTCGTAGACGCCGCGCAGCACCGTTGCGATCATCAGCCTGAAGCCCACCGAGATACGCGGATCCTTGCGCGAAAAGACGCCGGCCGCACTCACCGCGGCAAGCCGAGTCGCCCCGTGCAGCGCCATGCCGTACAGCACGTTCGCGATACCTTCCGAGTAGACCGCGCCGGGGTTGCCGCCGCCCGAACCTATCGCGAACGCGACACCCTCCATGGTCTCGATGGCGGCCGCGACCACGTCGCCATCGAGCACGCTGCCGGAGACGATCTCGAGGCGCGGGTGGGTCACGGACACCGGCGTGGTGTGCTGCAGCGCACGCACCTCATGCCCGTGACCCAGCGCTTGATCGATGACGTGGCTGCCGGTCCTGCCGGCGCCGCCTATGACCAGAATGCGCATCAGGACTCTCCCTGCTTGCCGTGAGCGCGCAGCGCATCCATGAACTGCGCGGGTGTGAGCACGGGAACACCGGCTCTGGCATCGACCGGGAAGTGGGCGACGTTGCCTGTCACCAGACAGTCTGCAGCGCACGTCGCGGCGACCTCCAGGAACGGCTCGTCGTCAGGGTCCGGCAGTCGGCGCTCCAGCGGGCCGGATGCGACCACCTCGGCGCAGAAGTGGATGTAGTCGAGCAGTGATGCGACGTCATCGGGGTCGAACCCGAACCGGGGGCGCGCGAGCACCTCGTCATACTCGGCGAAGATGCGGGCGTCCAAGCACAGGGTCACAGCGCCCGCTGACACGAGTCGCACTATCTCGCCCGGCGGCCCGTACGGTGACAGCAACCCCGATACGAGCACGTTGGTGTCGAGCACTATCCTCAACGCGTGCGCGCCTTGCGGACCGCCACGATCTCAGCGTCGATATCCTTGGGCGTGAGGGCGTCGGTCCCAGTCGCGACCGAGCGGCGCTGCAGCGACGCCACCGCATCGATGGCACGTGCCTGCCGAAACGCCGCGAGCGACTCCTCGAGATTGGACTCGTTGACGGCGGCAAGGATGGCGACGGGGCGCCCGTGGCTGGTGATGACCATCTCGCGCTCTTCGGGCAGCTCACGCCATATGTCTGCGGACTTGCCGCGCAGGTCACGAACGCTGACGAACTTCATGATATGCCTCCAATCGTGTCCCTATTGTGCACACAAATGTCACGCGGCACAACAGGGACACGATATGGGAGGACAGATGGCCTAGCGGATCTTCACCGCGCCGGCGACCTCTTCTTCACCAACGAAGAAGGGCTGATCGGCGCTGTTGATCTTGTTCATCATGTCGAACTCGAAGACGTCGGCCTCGCCTCGGTCAGCGTGCACCGCGACAAACAGCGTGTCGGTCAGCGGCAGCGGCTCGAGGGCCACGGTCACGTCGGTGCTGGTGCCAGCCGGGATGGGCTGGAGGCCTACACGCTGGCCGGGGGCGCCGTCGTCGTCGAGGTGCACCACGAGCCACGCACCCGTGGGTGCCGTCGCGCTCTTCACGGTGACGCTCTTGGTGGCGCCGGGCTGATCGGCAAGCTCGATGGCGGCTTCGCCCTCGCCCACCTTCACGCCGAAGTCACGCACGAGCACCACGCGGGCCAGTTCTTCTCGGTTCACGAAGTAGGGGCGGTCGGGGCTCATCGTGGGGTTCATCATGTCGAAGTCGAACTCGCCGCGCTCGCCCCTATCGGCGTGCAGGGCTACGATGACCTTGGGCGTGGGGACTTCCTCGTCGAAGGCTACCTTCACGTTGGTGGACTCGCCCTTCTTCACGCGCTCGAGGCCAAGGCGCATCCCGGGCTTACCGTTGTCATCGGCGTGCACCACGATCCACGAGTCGCCGGGGGCGAGCACGCGGTCGACCACGAGCTCCTCGGCGCCATTCTGGTCCTCGGCGATCTCGAGCTGGGCGCTGTCGGCCGAGGCCACGTAGCCCCACACCTCCATGTCGCCTTCGAGCGTCTCGACCGCTGCGCAGCCGGACAGCGCGAGCGCGCCGGCCGCCAGCGCAGCGATCACCGCGAGCTTCCACGTCCTGAGTTTGTTCATGGTGGTTCCTTTCGCAGTCACGTAATACCCCTACGCTTTCGCGCCGGGGAGAGAGGGCTTGAAGCGGCGCAGCAGCAGCGAGCTTGTCACAACGCTCACGCTGGAAAACGCCATGGCCGCACCGGCGACCCACGGCACCTGCGAGAGCATGCCCACGGCAGCCACCGGGATCAGGATCGTGTTGTAGCCAAGGGCCCACACGAAGTTCTGGCGGATCTTGCGCATCGTGGCTCGCGAGAGCTGGATGGCGGTCACCACGTCGCGCAGGTCGTTCTTGATGAGCACGATGCCGCCGGTCTCCATGGCCACATCGGTGCCTGCACCCATCGCGATACCCACGTCGGCCTGAGCGAGCGCCGGCGTATCGTTGATGCCATCGCCCACCATCGCGGTGATCTTGCCTGCCGCCTGGAGCTTCGACACCTCTTGGGCCTTGTTCTCGGGCAGGACCTCGGCCAGCACGTGTGCGTCGTCGATTGCAGACTGCGATGCGATCGCCGCTGCCGTGCGGCGGTTGTCGCCGGTGATCATGTAGGTCTCGACGCCCATCTTCTGCAGCGCCGTGACGGCCTGCTGCGAGTTGGGCTTCAGCGTGTCGGCGACCGCGATCATGCCGGCCAGCTTCTCGCCGTCGACGCCCACCAGCATGACAGTCTTGCCTTCGTCCTCCAGCGCGCAGATACGAGACTCGTAAGCGCTTATGTCGATCCCTTCGCGCACCATAAGCTTGCGGTTGCCAAACGCGATCCGCCGACCCATGACGGTGCCTTCGACTCCGTGGCCGGGAATGGCGGAGAAGCCTTCGACCTCGGGCAGCTCGATCTTGTCGGCCTTCGCGCGCGCCACGATCGCCTCTGCCAAGGGGTGCTCGGAGTTGCGCTCGAGCGCCGCCGCCAGCGTGAACACGCGGGTGGTGTCGTGGCCTTGGGCCAGCTCGATATCGGTGACCTCGGGCTTGCCGTGGGTCAGCGTGCCGGTCTTGTCGAAGACGATCGCCTTGATCTTGTAGGCGCTCTCAAGGGCATCGCCGCTCTTGATGAGGATGCCGTGGTTCGCACCCTTGCCGGTTCCCACCATGATCGCGGTGGGCGTAGCCAGACCAAGTGCGCACGGGCACGCGATGACCACGACCGAAATCGCCGCCAGCAGCGCCGCGACCCACCAGCCGTTGAGGCTTGCCGCCATGAGTACCGGCTCCAGAATAATGCCGGCGACCATGGGATCAGGAGTCGCGCCCCAGATCGCCGGACCGGCCAGTCCCCAGAACAGGAACGTCGCGAGCGACGTAAGCAGCACGAACGGTACGAATACCGCGCTTATGCGGTCTGCGAAACGCTGTACGGGCGCTTTCGAACCCTGCGCGTCCTCGACCAGCCGAACGATCTGCGCGAGTGCCGTATCGGCACCCACCTTGGTCGCTCGGAAGCGGAAGCTGCCCAGCTTGTTGATGGTTGCGCCAATGACGGTGTCGCCGGGGTTCTTCTCCACCGGGATCGACTCGCCCGTGAGCATCGACTCATCCACCGCCGAGGAACCCTCGGCCACCACGCCGTCGACCGGCACCTTCTCGCCGGGACGGACCACGATCAGGTCGCCCACCACCACCTGCTCGACGGGGATGTCGAGCTCCTCGCCGCCTCGCACCACGCGTGCGGTCTTGGCCGCGAGCCCCATGAGCTTCTTGATGGCGTCGCCGGTGCGGCCCTTGGCTCGCGCCTCGAGCAGCTTGCCCAGCAGCACGAACGAGATGAGCAGCGCGCTGGTCTCGTAGAACACCGGCTCCATGTGCAGCGCCGGGATGAACGTGGTGGCCACGCTGTAGAAGAACGCCGCCGAGGTACCCACCGCGATCAGCGTGTCCATGTTGCCGGTGCGCTGCTTGAGCGCACCCCACGCTCCCTTGTAGAAGCGGGCGCCGGCCACGAACTGCACCGGGATGGTGAGCAGCAGCATGAGTACCTTGGCCACGCCCATCACGTCGTAGGCACCACCGGTCGTCTCGGCAAGCAGCTCCGCGACGAACAGCGGCACGCTCTCCATGAACGGCGGAACCATGGCGATCAGGAACACCGGGATCGACAGCGTCACCGAGAAGATGAACATGCGCCTCTCGGCAGCGTAGGCTGCGGCTTGCGCCTTGGCCTGGGCGTCTCGGGCAGAGTCCGCGCCGGCGGCGGCGTCCACCTTCACGGTGGCACCGTACCCTGCGTCTTTGATGGTCTTGATGATGTCGTCCACGCTCACCGTGGCCGGGTCGAACTCCACGGTGGCGCCATCGGTGGCGAGGTTGACCGACGCCTTCTGCACGCCGGAGAGCTTCGACAGCGACTTCTCGATGAGCGCCGAGCAACTGGCGCAGTGCATGCCGGTCAGTGCGAGCGAGACCTTGCCCGCCTGCGCCGTGACGGCAGCCTCCATGGGAGCCGCCGAGTAACCCAGCTTGGTCACGATCTCGACGATCTTCTCGTCGGTGATGATCGCGGGGTCGTAGGTGGTGGCGAGGCGCTCGGTGGCGAGGTTGACGGTGCTCGTGGTGACCCCGGGGGTCTTGGCGAGCGTCTTCTCGATCACCGCGACGCACGAGGCGCACGTCATGCCGCCCACCGCGAACGTCGCGTCTGCGAGCACGTCGCCCGCAGGGACCGGCGGCGGTGTTGGCAGCGCCTCGGCCGCCGCGATCTGCGCGGCTTCGAGCGTGTGGTGCGGGTCGCCGGCGTCGTGCATGGCGTGGTCGCCGTGGGCAGCATGCTCGCCATGCGCCGGGGACGCGAGGTGCTCCTCGGCAGCCGGCTCTTCGCCCGGCAGTGCGTCCGCGGTGCTCTCCTCGAGCACCAGCGGGTCACCCGGCTTGAAGCCCGACGCCACGATCGCGTCGAC
>CAYXQU010000072.1:0-8057 GCA_964467305.1 uncultured Eubacteriales bacterium | reverse complement strand
CTATACCACTGTGCAGGTACTTTCGAACGCTCGGGCCGCGCCTAGTCCTGGGGAGGCAGAACGGGCATCGGGTCCCTCTCGGGCAGTTGCACGACCGCGATCGCCGCGATGACGAGTGCGCCGCCGGCAAGCTGCACAAGCGAGAACGACTCGCCAAACAGCCAGAACGCACCTACGCCCGCCAGAAGCGGTTCGATGGTGGAGGTCACCGTCGCGTTCGTGGGAGCGATGTAGCGAAGCGCGATGAGGAAGGCGGAGAACGGCACGATGGTGCTCACGACCGCCATGAACAGCACGGCCGCAGCGGTGCCCGGCTGGGCGAACACGCTCATGAGCCGGGCCGGGCCCAGCCAGACGAACCAGAACAGTGAAGCGAACCCAAGCCCCCAGAACAGCGTGGTGTAAGGCGCGAACCGTCCGGCAGCAACCGAGCCCATGAGCGAGTACAGCGCGAAGAACCCGGCAGATGCCAGCCCCCATGCGATACCCGCCGGCGAGACCTTCAGCCCTTCACCGCCAACCGCGCCGACGACCATCGCACACCCCAGTATCGACAGCGCCACGCCCACCGGCAGAGTCCAGGTGAACCGATGACCCATGAACAGAACGCTCACGACAAGCACGAGCACCGGAGCGAGGTACTCGAGCAAGATGGCCGTCGCCACGTTGGTCAGCGAGATCGTCTGGAAGTAGGTGAAGTGCACCCCTGCCAGTCCGAACACGCCGAACACCGCGAGAAACGGCACGTCACGTCCTGAGATGCGTATCTCATCGCGATGGAACAGCGCCAGGTAGATGCCCATCAGCACGAACGCCGAGAAGGCACGCCCGCCTGACAAGACGGTAGGTTCCACGGTGATGCCCAGCGGCGGCACGGGCCACGAAGCGGTCTGTGCGCCGGGCACGGAGAACAGCCACTTGGCGGTGAGACCACCGCTCGCCCAACAGGCGGCGGCCATGAGCGCGAGCAGGTAGCCGCGTAGTCGACCGGGCGCGTCGTCAGACGAGTCCTGCATCGATCTCCTTCGCGGTCTTGGCGGCCTGATACTCATCGAACGGCTCAAGGTGGACGATCACATCTACCACCGAGGGGAACGCGTCAGCGATACAGCGCTCGACCCCCTCGGCGATTCTGTGGCCGTCCGCGACGCTGCGCACGCCGTCGACCTGGACGTGAAGGTCCACGTACACCTCGGATTCGGAGCCACGCGTGCGGACGTGATGTGCCCCCAGTACTCCGGCGCACCCCAAAGCCACGTCACAGATGGCCGACGCAGGGATTCTGGCCGTATCCGACAGCGTCGCTCCCGCCTGCCGAAACACGCCCCACGCTGTGTAGACGATGGCACCCGCGACGAGCAGCGCCACTAGGGGATCGGCCTTCTCGAAGCCCATCTTCACCAGCACGAGCGACACGATGACGCCGATGCTCACCAACGCATCAGATGCCGTGTGGGACGCATCGGCGATGAGGATCTCACTCCCGAGCTCTCTTCCAACGCGTCGCTCCCACACGGTGACGCCGAGATTGACCACAAGGGTCACAACCATCACTACGAAGGACAGCGTGGTGACCTCAGGGGCCGTACGCACGCCGGTGAACTGCCCGATCGCATCTTGTCCGATGCGGTATGCCGCCAGCAGAAGCATCGCACCGATGGCGGCTGAAGCATACGTCTCGTACTTGCCGTGCCCGTACGGATGGTCTCGGTCGGCCGGTCGAGCGGCAAGGCCCATGCCCAGTAGGCCGATGACGTTGCTCGTACCGTCGAACAGTGAGTGGAAGCCGTCAGCCTGCATCGCGGCTGAACCGCTGTAGCTTCCGTACAGCAGCTTCGCGAAGGCGACACCAAGGTTCAGCGCCAGAATCACCCACAGCGTCCGCCGGATGGTGCGGACGCGCCCGGACCCGGATCTGCCGTCATCTTCACGACGGTACCCCACTCGACGAGCCTCCCCATGGTTGCGCGTAATACCCCCTAGGGGTATCCTACTGGCACTGGCATCGTACACCCTAACAGATAAGCGAGTTCGCGATGACCGAAACAGCCACGCAGCATGCCGTCACCAGCGACGACGAACGCCGCCGTATCGTCAACCGGCTGCGGCGGCTCAGCGGCCAGGTTCGCGGCGTATCGTCGATGTTGGGTTCAGACAAGGAGTGCGAGGCGGTGCTCACCCAGGTCATGGCGATCAAGTCGGCACTTGGCCAGGTGGGAATGCACGTGATCGGCCACGCCATGAAGACCTGCCTGATCGATGAGTCGCTCGACCGCAAAGATGAACTGGTCACAGCGGCGTTCGGCGTGTACCTGCACTACCGCGATCTGGGCGCTGCCGCAGGATGCGCCCCAACCCTCGAACTCGAATCCACCGAGCAGATCGTCGACGGCCTGAGCGCGCTCGAGGCCGAACTGAAGGCTGTCGAGCTCGTCATTGCCGGCAACGGCGACTGCGAGGACGCGCTCAAGGAGCTCAGCGCCGCCAGTGCCACGTTGAGCGAGGTCTCCTTGGCGATCCTCGGGCGAGCGATGCACCGGTGCCTGATCAGCCAGAAGGACGCGACCCGCGACGAGGTCATCGACCAGGCGATCGATATCTTCTTGCGCTACTCATCCTGCGCGCGATAGTCCTCCGGCACTACGAAGGGGCCCAAGGCGTCAGCCCGGGCCCCTTCGTCTTGTCGCACCACATGCCGCCTCAGCCTGAGACGGATCTCACGCTCAACTGAACCGTCCACTCCCGCAGGAACTGCCGCTTGAGGTCGATGAGGACGACGTGGCGAGGACGCCACCGCCCACCCCACGCTTGACCTCGGTCGACCCGCACTGCGGACATACCATGTCTTCACCGCGGAGCATGCGCATGATGAACAGCTCGTAGCTGTGTCCACATGCGGTACATCTCAGTTCGTAGGTGGGCATCAGCCTTCGATTCCCAGCTCTCGGCCCATCGCATCCGCGCCCCTGGCTCCCACGATCTGGGCCGTCATCTTGCCGCCCTCGAACTTGGCGATGGTGGGAATGCTCATGACGTTGTACCGAACCGCGATGTCACGGGCCTCATCGATGTTGAGCTTGACGAACTTGACCGAGTCGCCCACTCGCCCGGCGAGCTTGTCGAGCTCCGGTGCGACCATGCGGCACGGACCGCACCACGGAGCCCAGAAGTCCACGATCACGGGCTTGTCGGACTCGAGAACCTCGGCGTCCCACGACTGCTCGGTGATATCGACTGCACTGCTCATAGGATGAGACTCCTTTTCCTTATCAGGGGGGTCATGTTTCGACCAGTATACCCCTATGGGTATTTCCTTGGCAACCGTCCATCGCGGGAACGCATCGCCTAGTATGATGTGCCCGGGAGGAGGTTCGATGAATCAGGTCGCACTCACTTGGTTGCTGCTCGTGGTAACTGCGCTCGCTTCGGGCACCTGCCTTGTCGCGGTTCTCGTGAGCAACCGTGTCTACGAGCTTCCCTTCGCCTTCGTCGGCATCGCGTCGATGGTCGCCAACGGCTACCTGCTCATCAGCCTGCCTCGCATCACCGGCGCCCCGGCGTCCCTGATCTGGGGCTTTGCGATCTCGATGGGCGCCGCTGCGGGAGGCTACGCGCTCGCGGCGTCGTTGCTCCATCTCCTCGCCGGATCCGCCACCCCCTCAGCGCCCGGCACTGCCGAGCGCTCCTCGCGAGAGCCGGTCGTGATCCTGACCGCATGCGTGGAGCCGCCCAGCTACCGGGCGCGCGAGACCGCAGCGATGCTGCAGGGTCTATCGGATGAGGGCCTGCTGGATGTGTCGCTGGCCTTCCTGCCACTGCTCTTCTTCGCGCAGAAGGCGCGCTACCGTGTGGCCGGTGATGTGGGGCCGTCGCGCCGTGACCTTGAGCGCATCGCCGATAAGATCGCGGTGACGCTGCCCCCGTCGATCAGCGTGAGCTGGGCCGATTGCGGCGGAGCAGACTCCTTGGCCGCGGAGGCGCTGCGCAGGGCGCACGAAGGGCACCGCCGCATCGTGGTCGCTCCCGTCGCGCTCGCGGAGTCCTGGACGCTACGTGAGGCCCGCGGCGACTTGGACGACGCGCATCTGGATGACTTGGGGACCGCCGTCCGCTACACCGCGCCGCTGTTCGACTCTGATCGCATCGTGGCCATGCTGACCACCCGCGTCCGCGATGCGACCAGAAGCGCGAGCAACCCGGCGGTGATTCTGGTAGGCGTGGGACAGCCGGAGTTCGCTTCGCATCACGACAGCGACTTCGACGAGTTCGAGATCGCCTTCCTGTCACGGCTGAAGATGTCCCTGCTCGATCACGGGTTCCACGAGTCGTCTGTCGTAGTGGCCTGGCCGGACTGGGGGCAGCCCGACGTGACCTCGACCGTGCGCCACCTCGCCAACCTGGATCACGACGTCATCGCCGTCGTGCCGGCGGCGTATCCACTCGAGACGCTGACCGTGAAGATCGACCTGGAAGCCGCGGTGAGGCAGGCGCGCGTGGATGAATCCGTCCGCGTCTTACTCATGTCGGCGTGGAAAGACGATGACGCGGTGATCTCGGAGTTGCGCGCACGCATCATGGACGCTCTGGCCGAAGACGGCTCCTAGGCGCGCGGCCGGTCCCCTGGGCCTGGGCGGCTACTTGGCCTTGCAGCGCTCCCAGTTCCACGACTGCATCCTGCGGATGCGCGGGTACTGCAGGCAGTAGCGCCATGCGACCGAGAGGCCCTGTCGGCTCGCCTCGGCACGTGTCTCGAGGTTGAGGATACTTTGCTTCAGGTCTTCGGCGCTGGTACCCCGAAACACCGTGTAGCCCTTCCCCACCGCTTTGAGCACGTGCGCGTCGCTGCCGCCGGTGGCTGCGATGCCCTGTCCACCCGCGAACGTCTTGGCGGCCAGCCGGTTGGCGTAGATGAGATACGGCGAGGAGTTGTAGACCTCGAGAGCTTTGAAGCCCAGCTCGTCGAGGGCCTTGCCCACGCTGTTGAGCCCGAACGGCCCGAAAGCCCGGTTCGCGAAGGGGTGGGCGATAACCGCGATTCCACCTTGGTCTTCGATCGCCTTGATGGTGTCGGCTCCCGACATGCCAGCCGGCACCGCCTCATCAAGGAACAGGCCGAGGATATGCCCGTCGCGTGACGAGACCTCCTCACCAATGACGACTTCGAAGTCGTAGAGCTCAGACAGCGAGCGGGCGAACAGCGCGCCCTCGATGGCGTTGTGATCGGTGATCGCGATGACCTTGAGATCGGTCTGGGTAGCGACGTACTCCATGATCTGCGGGATGGTGGCCAGACCGTCGGAGTGATCCGAGTGGATATGGATGTCGGCTTTGCTCCACACTTCGGCGTTGCTCACGTGCGGAAACGTCCCCTCTTCAATGGCCGAAAGACGACGCGGCCTGAACTGATCACGGTATCGCGCCCTATCGAGCAAATCACGAACCAACTATAGCGCGCCGCGACTCCTAATGGAGCATCGGCGTGGCTGTGGCGATGCACAACCCCTTGACAGCCGAGCGCGCTCCACCGTCTGCCCAACGGCGACTACGACCGCTGGTCTGCCGCCCATCGCTCAAGCCTGGCAACCCCCTCACGGAGCCTGTCCATCGATGTCGCGTAGCTGAAACGCAAGAAGCCTTCACCGCCGGGACCGAAGTCGATGCCGGGCGCGCATGCCACGTACGCTTCCTCGAGCAGCCTCCTCGACAGCTCCAGTGAGTCCTCGCCCCACGCACGAGCGTCGGCGAACACGTAGAACGCACCGCACGGCTCGGAGTCGATGGTGAGCCCGATGCGGCGCAGCTCCGGTACGAGGTAGCGTCGCCGCTCGTCATAGATCGCGCGCATGCGAGCGACATCGGGGCCGGCCTGGGTCAGGGCCACCACGCCCGCCTGCTGGACGAAGGCGTTGGCCGCCAGGAAGAAGTTCTGCTGGATCTTCTCGGCGGGGCGGACGAACTCGGGCGGGGCGATCAGGTAGCCCAGACGCCAGCCGGTCATCGCGTAGGTCTTCGAGAAGCCGTTGAGCACGAAGGCCCGATCCGTATAGGCGAGGATCGTGCGGTCGGGCCCGCAGAAGTCCAGCCCGTGGTAGATCTCATCGCTGGCGATGTGCACCCCCGTGCGCTCGGCGAGTGCGGCAAGCTCGCGCAGGTACTCGTCGTCGAGCACCGCGCCCGTGGGGTTTGACGGCGACGTGATCATGATCGCTTTGGTGCGCGGCGTGATCGCAGCCTCAAGCTCGTCGAGCCGGAAACGGAAGCCGTCGGTGGCGCGTGTGCGTACCGCGACCGGTACCCCGCCCAGGAACGCGACGTAGTTGGGGTAAGCCGGGTAGCACGGGTCGGCCATGATGACCTCGTCGCCGGGATCGAGCAGCGCGCCGAAGAGCAGCAGCATCGCCGGGCTCGTGCCCTGCGTCACCACGATGTTCTCCGGGTCGACGGTGACCCCGTAGGTCGTGCGGTGGTGCTCGCTGATCGCCACCCGCAGGTCAGGCAACCCCAGCGACTGGGTGTAGTGGGTGGTGCCGTCGGCTATGGCCGTACCGCACGCCTCGGCGATCACCGCAGGGGTGTCGAAGTCCGGGTCACCGATCTCCAGTCGCACGACGTCATGCCCTTGGGCTTCGAGCTCCTTGGCACGGGCGACCACATCCATGACGACGAAGGGACGGATCGCTTGAGCGCGGCGTGAGACGGTCACGTGGCAGGACCTTTCGGGACGCGGGCACGGTAGATGGTGGCAGCCGCGTTGCCCGAGACCTCGAGCTGCCGTAGCTCAGCATAGGACAGTTGGGCCGTCTTGATGAGCTCGTGGGGCGGTTGGGGGTCGTAGGTCAGTCCCAGTTCACCAGCGCGGTACCACAGGTCCGTGCCCGGCAAGACATGGAGCGTTGAGAGCTGGATGCGCCCGGGATCGAGGGAGAGCACGAACTCGAGGGAGTCGCGCACGTCTCGCGCGGTGTCGCCGGGCAACCCCACGATCAAGTCGCATTCGACAACGATTCCCGCCTGCTTGCACGCCAGGACACCGGCGGCGAACTTCTGGGCATCGAAGCTCCGGTGGCACTGCGTGAGTGCGGTGCCACCGATGGTCTGCGGACCGGTCTCGACGCTTACCACTCCGGCCCGCGCAAGCAGGGCCGCAGCCTCATCGTCGACGCGCTCGATGTCTACTTCGATCGTGTGAAGGCGAACGCCGCGCTTGGCCCACGGAGACATGAGCTCCGAGAGGCGGGTGAGTCTGTCGGTGGTCAGGTTGAAAACCGGGTCGATGAAGCTCAGCGAACGCATGCCCGGTGTCGAGGCGACCGCCTCGATGTCGGCGGCGATCCGGTCCCATGAGAACGACCTGATGCGCGTCGAGCCCTTGCCCTCGAAGCAGTACGCGCAGCGATGCGGGCACCCCCGAAACGTCTCCAGGTACGTGGAGCCGTCTGTCGCGTGCGGCCCCGCCAGAAACGGCGACGGCACCGTGTCGAGATCGGCGATGGGCTCGCGCGCGGGACCGGACAATGTCGTGGAGCCCTCGCGCGCCGTCACTCCGGGCACCGAACAGGGGTCTCCCCCGCGCACCAGAGAGTGCAGCAGGTCGGGCAACGCGAACTCGCCTTCGCCGGTGACCACGGCGTCGATGCCGGGTTGCTCGGCGAGCACATCGTGCGGGATGGGTCCCACTTCGGGTCCGCCAACCACCACGTAGGTCGCGGGGTTGGACGCCTTGATCACCCTGATCGCCTCGTAGACCGTGCGTGCGTTGAAACACATCACCGAGAAGCCCACGACATCGGGTGCCGGGTCGAGCGCGAGCATCTGGTAGGCGATCCACCACGGGTCGGTCGCCGTCGTGAACTCCGGCGTCGTGATCCACAGCTCGGGGAGGCGCGTATCGGCCTTCAGCGACGCCCGCAGGTACGCGTTGGCCAGCGAGCGGTAACCGGGCGCGCTGACGCCGGCCAGCGCCACAACAAGCCGCTTCGCCCCCTTCACCTGCCCACCCCCACGTGCACCCAGGGCTCGATGGCCTCGCCCACGTCGCCGGCACGACGAAGCCACAC
>CAYXQU010000071.1:0-8100 GCA_964467305.1 uncultured Eubacteriales bacterium | reverse complement strand
CAGGATCGGCGCCGCAGCTGAGTCCACGACTACCGGGCCCGCAGGCTGCCCCATGGCCCTTTCCGTCGTCGTTTGGACAACAACCTGGGCAAGCGGTTGGGGGACCAGCGATGGCGCCAGAATCGGCGCAGTGATCGAGGCCAGCGGTCTGGACGCGGATAGGCTGGGGATGTGTTTCGACACGTGTCACGGATGGGCGTTCGGCTATCGCGTCGACTCAGAGGCGGGATGGGAATCCACCATCGATGAACTGGAGCGCTTTGTGGGGGTCGATCGGCTGGGCCTGATCCATGCCAACGACTGCAAATACGACGTAGGAACCAACCACGATCGCCACGAGTGGATCGGTGACGGCTTCATCGGCACGGGTGGCTTTTCCGCCATGATCTGCGAGAAAAGACTGGCATCTGTGCCCGTGGTCACTGAGATGCCGGGAGATATTCCCGACAAAGACGCTGTGAACATCGAGCGGCTCAAGGCGCTTCGCGCTCGGTGCGGTACCTGAGCGTCGGGCGGACGTATCGTTGAGCGGCGATTATCCGGTTGCCCGCATCGTGATGCCGCTCTAGGATGGGGGCAGTCGTTCGCTTGTCGCCTGGCGCATCGAAAGAGACGGGGTAGTCTGCGATGTCGTTCTTCCTGCTCGTCAGACGTGATGAGAGCATCGAACTGCTCTCGTCCCAACTCTTCGCCACGCGCCAGGACGCCTTGGCCTTCCTTGCGGAGCTGACAAGCGGTGTTGACTTCGATGCGTGGGACGATGAGGTGCTGGTCGCAGACAGTGATGTCGCGGCGCCGGTGCTGCTGGTCCGCCCGACTGCCGCCCCCGTGACCACAGAGGCCGCCGAGCCGGTCTCCGAGCTTGAGAGCGCTTTCGTCGTCGAAGCAGACGAACCAACGTACACGCACGATGAATCCACGCTCCCGGCAGCCGTCGAGCCTCCCGCGGTCGCCGCCGATCCGGAGCCGGCACCAGAACCGCTTGCTCCTGTCGAGGACGCGTGGGCCGAGGCGATCGCCGAGACGATCGATGCCGACGACGATGACCTGCGGGCGGCACTTTCCCGCACCACCGAGGCGATGGCCGCAGAGGGCATCCCGGTCATCGAGTCAGTCGATGCTCTCGAGTCCTCACGGGCTGAGGCAGGCTCGCCGCTTTCCTCTGTGGCCGCCGAGCCCATGTCTCAGATCGAGCACACGCTCTCGCCCCCGACTCCGCTCATTGTCGAGGAGACGGCTTCCGAACCGCCCCCTGTTGAGGAGCCGGTCACCTCGTGGCCGTGGGACGGCCCCGCGCCGCAGCCACCGGTCGCTGACGATAGGATCGCAGCCGAGCCCGAGTCGCTCGGCGCTACCACTCCGGACGAGGCCGAGGAGTCGAGCGCGGCACCGGCATCCGACGTGGATACGGAGCCTGAGGCGGAAGCCCATCCGGCCGAGCCAGTCGAATCCACCGTCGAGGACGACTCGGCTGGCAGCACAGACTTCGACGCTGAGTCCGAGGCGTTGAGCTCGCCTGAGCCCGCTGGCCTTGTCGACCCACAGCCCGTCGTCGAGTTGCAGCCCGCTGTCGACCCACAGCCCATCGTCGAAGCTCCCGTCGACCCCGAGGTGTCACTCGGCGAGACCGCTGAACCCGAGTCCGACTTCATCCTCGACCTCGACGACCCGCCTGCCGCCCCGGCTCCCCCGGGCTACAGTGCCCCTACCAAGAGTGACGTCGACATCTCGGGGATGACCTGTGACGACTGCGTCTACGTGAGTACCTGTCCCAACAAGGACGAGCGCGACCCGTCGAGCTGCGGCTCCTTCCAGTGGAAATAGGGGTCGACACTCCGTCAGACCACCCTGCGGTGCCACGGTTCCCGTTCTGTGCGATCGTCGGGCAAGACCGGCTCAAGCAGGCACTCTTGCTCAACGCGGTGGATCCGCGGGTGGGAGGCGTGCTCATCCGAGGAGAGCGCGGCACGGCGAAGTCGACGGCGGTTCGCGCTCTGGCCGCCATCCTGCCGGAACTCACCGTGGTCGACGGCTGTTCCTACCGGTGCGATCCCCACGACGAACTCAGGCTCTGCGAGGGGTGTCTGACGGTGCTGGCCGAGTCCCGCGGGTTGCCGCAGCGCGTCGTGTCGCCGCGCATCGTCGATCTGCCGGTATCGGCCACAGAAGACCGGCTCGTGGGCACCCTCGACTTCGAGGCAGCTCTATCTGAGGGAACCAAGACCTTTCAGCCCGGCATCCTGGCCGCAGCGAACAGGGCGATCCTCTACGTTGATGAAGTCAACCTGCTCGACGACCACCTCGTCGACACGCTTCTGGACGTCGCGGTGACCGGAGTCAACGTGGTTGAGCGCGAAGCCGTCTCGATGACCCACCCGGCATCGTTCATCTTGGTGGGCACCATGAATCCCGAGGAAGGTGAGCTGCGCCCGCAGCTTCTCGACCGCTTCGGGCTTTGCGTCGAGGTCACTGCGGTGGCAGGAGCCGAGCAGCGGGTGGAGATCGTCAGACGCCGCCGGGCCTTCGACAGCGACCCGGCTGCGTTCGCACAGTCGTTTCGCCAGGCAGAGGAGGCGCTCCGGACCCGGGTGACAGACGCACGCGCGATCCTCGACTCGGTCGGGGTCTCCGATGAGGTCTTGTACGCCGTTGCGGACCTCTCGGTTCGTGCGAGGGTCGACGGCCATAGAGCCGATACCGTGATGGTGCGTGCAGCGGCGGCACACGCCGCGCTTGAGGGGCGTGATGCGGTGACTCTGGCCGATGTGGAGTCGGTCGCCGAGTTCGTCTTGACGCATCGCGTGCGTAAGACCCCGTTTCCGCACGTCGGGGCCGACGCAGAGTCTTTGCGCGAGGCACTTCGGGAGGCGCTCAACCCTCAGGTTCGCACGGAGTCGGACGGAGTCGATTCGGCGGACGTGCCAATGCCCGGCCCGGGCCAGGCGGCCATGTTCGAGGTTGCGGCACCCACCGAACCGGTATCCACCCGCGCCGATGCGCAGGCAAGCCTCTCAGCCGAGCTCGATCGCGTGCGCCGTGATTCATCCGGACGTCGTCAGCGAACGGTCTCGTCGGACGGTCGTGGCCGCTACCTGCGCGCCGAGCGACCCACGTCGAAGGCTGAGCCGGACATCGCACTCGATGCGACCATACGGGCTGCTGCGGCACGGGGTGCCGCGGGAGGCAAACTGGCGGACGAGCCGAGGATCGTTTCGGAAGACGTGCGCACGAAGGTGCGGTCGCGCAAGACGGCGACCAGCATCGTCTTGTGTGTGGACGCGAGCGGATCGATGGGCACCGTCCAGCGCGTCGAGGCCGCGCGTGCAGCGGTGATGCAGCTGTTGGCCGACGCGTACGTGAAGCGAGATCGCGTCTCTTTGGTCACCTTCCGAGGCGAATCAGGCGAAGTGGTCCTGCCACCCACATCGAGCGTGGAGCTCGCTCGGCTGAGACTCGGTGATGTGGGCACGGGTGGCGCGACGCCGCTTGCCGCCGGTCTGGAAACGGCGCTCGAGGTTGCGTTGGCCGAGAAGCGCAGAGACGCCGGCGCAGTGGTCTGGCTCGTTGTCGTCACCGACGGCAAGGCCAACGTGGGCCGCTCGGGCGTCTCGGCGGTCGATGAAGCCCTCAAGATCGCTCGCAGGGTGTCGGTATCGGGCGTGAAAGCGCTTGTGCTGGACACGGAGACCAATCCCAACAGCGCGGCCTCGCTGGCGCTCGCCAACGCGATGAGAGGCGACTACGTTCGGCTGCCTTCGGTGAGGACGGGCGCGATAGTCGACAACCTGACAGAGCGCCTTCCCAGAGTCTGAGTGATGTTCATCACGGTGGGCGTCATGCAGTCGCACCGATTTGCCGATACACTTGGGGTAGGTCTGTACCACAGAACGCAGGGGGTACCCGATGCGCAGCAGGAGTAGAAGCAGCTTTGTCGTAGTCGCGCTCATGTTGGTGGTGGCACTCGTCATGCCTGCCAATGCGTTGGCAACGATCAAGGAGTTCGACCGCGAGTGGATCTTCAGCTCCACCAATCCCGGCGCCGCAAACGACTACGACGTAGTCTGGCGTGAGGGTTGGGGAAACGACCCGCTCGCCCAGTTCAGGATCGTGATCCCTCAGCCGGATGATGGCGAGCCGGCGCTCGTGGGCGCCTACTACTACGTGACTCGACCGTCGGTCGCCGGCACCATCACGGTCGACATGTGGGACGACTGCTACAACGCCGTCGTCGCCAACAAGACCACATGGAACCTGGCGATCGACTTCCCCGGCGAGTTCACGGGGCCAGGACCGCTATGGGACTCCTGGCTTCCGCCCGGTGCACCGGTCCCCACGACCGGGCGCGAGTACGAGGGCCCCTACCAGACCTTTGTTCATATGTACGCTACGAACGCGACTGAGACCGCTCGCGGCACATGGGTGGCCGGTTTGGATTTGACACCGCCCGCCAAGGTCACCGGACTCGTGGGTCGTGCGTCGGCGTCCTCAGCACCGCTTACGCCCACCGACTGGCTCAGGCAGTCTCGCATCCACCTGCGCTGGGATGACAAGCTCTACGACACGATGGCCGGAACCGGCTACTTCGAGCTGTTCATGGACGGCAAGCCGTACCTGATGCCAGAGAAGGACTCAGAGGTCTCACGCCGGGTCTACGACCTCAAGGAGCACTATCCCGGGTACGGCAACTACATCAACACCACGCGTTCGACGGTGATCGAGGACCTTCCGGCCGGCAAGCACACGATCCAGGTGCGGGCGGTCGACCGCGCCACCAACGAGGGTGCGCTGTCCGACCCCATCACGATCCAGGTCGATCCGGACTTCCCCACGATCGCGATCACCCACCCGGCGGTCAACGGACAGGTCGTCAACGCCAAGCCCACGTTCAAGGCGGACGTGACCGACCTGGGCGGCGTCAAGTCGGTGAAGTTCTACGTCGACAACGTGCTCAAGTGGACCGACACTTCGGCGCCATACACGGCGACCGTGGATTTGAACCCATACGCGAACGGGTCCTCTCACGTCCTGAAGGTCGTCGCGACCGACATGGCGGACAGGCAGAGTTTCGCCGAGGCGGATTTCGTCTTGGACAAGACCGCCCCCAACCTCACGGCGATCACAAAGTCGGCCAGCCCGTTCTACCCGGTGCAGATGGACAGCTACCGAGACGACTTCAAGGTGAGCTTCACCACCAATGAGGTGGGTAGCGCAAGCCTGATCATCAAAGACTCCAAGGGCAAAGTCGTTCGCACCATCAGCAAGTCGGCCGTGATCGGCAGCAACACCATCGTGTGGGATGGCAAGAATTCGAGTGGCAAGAAGGTCGGCGGGACCTACACGTGGACTCTCGCGTGTGCTGATGCTGTTGGCAACACCAAGACCACCGGTGCCACAACCGTCGTCCTGAAGGCCAAGACCGACGAGACGCCGCCCAAGATCACGAAGACCTCTGCGAACTACACCACGTTCTATCCGCGAAAGCGCGACGGGTACAAAGACGACCTGAAAATGAAGTTCACGGTCAACGAACCCGGAACCGCCAAGTTGACGATCAAGAACTCCAAGGGGACCGTCGTACGCACGGTGACCAAGACGATCTCCAAGGCGGGCGCAAGTTCCATCACGTGGAACGGCAAGTACACGAGTGGTTCGGTCAAAGCCGGCACGTTCTCGTACAAGCTGAGTGTCACCGACAAGGCGGGCAATACGTCCTCGGCGAAGACGCGCAAGGTCAAGATCAAGTTCTATCAGCTCGTGAAGACCTCGGGCAACACGTTGAAGGTCGTCGAGCGGTAGCGCTCAAGACAGTACGCTTCAAGCGCGAATGGCCGGTCCCTTGCGGGGCCGGCCATTCGTCTTATTGCGAGGGAGTGGGCCGATAAGCGGGGTTCTGTCGTGGACGACCATCTATCTGGGACGCACGTCACCGTGCGCCTCGAGCGGGTATACCCGAACGTCGACCGGGCAGGTCTTAACCGTTCCTATTCACCCTTGCTCCGAGTGGGGTTTGCCAAGCCGCCACGTCACCGTGACGCTGGTGCGCTTTTACCGCACCGTTTCAGCTTTTCTCCTGCGAGAGTGTCGCAGGGGAGTTTTCTTTTCTGTGGCACTTTCCGTCGCGTCGCCGCGCCCTGCCGTTAGCAGGCACTCTGCCCTGTGGAGCCCCGACTTTCCTCATGCCGTTGCCGACACGCGGCCGTCTAGCCCACTCCACCAGTGGATTCTAGCAGGTAATGGGCCGATTCAAGCGCTCTCGACGCAAGTGTCACGCATCGCCGCCACAGCGCGTCAGTCGTGCTGACCCTTCGCCTGAAGCTTCGCCCAAGTGTCCTTGAGGGTGAGCGTCCGGTTGAACACGAGTTTCTCGGCGGTCGAATCGGGATCCGGGCAGAAGTAGCCCAGTCGCTCGAACTGCACCGTCTCTCCAACGGGTGCATCAGCCAGTGCGGGCTCAACGTAGCATCCGGTCAGAACCGTCTCTGAGGCCGGGTTGAGGCTCTCGAACAGCTCGCTACCGCCTGCGCCTGGGTACGCGTCGGTGAACAGGTGGTCATAGAGGCGCACCTCGGCGGGCACCGCGTGGGCGGCAGATAGCCAGTGGAGCGTGCCCTTGACCTTGCGTCCATCCGGCGACGAGCCGCCGCGGGTGTCGGGATCGTAGGTGCAGCGTAGCTCCACGACGTTGCCCTGAGCGTCCTTGACCACATCGGTGCAGGTCACGAAGTAGGCGGCGCGCAGACGGACCTCGCGTCCCGGCGCGAGTCGGAAGAACTTCTTGGGTGGCTCCTCCATGAAGTCCTCGCGCTCGATCCACAGCTCGCGGCTGAAGGGGACCCTGCGGCCGCCGGCTTCTGGATCCTCGGGGTTGTTGGGCGCTTCCATCTCTTCGACCAGGTCTTCCGGATAGTTCTCGATGACCACCTTGAGGGGGTCGAGAACACCGAAGCGCCGGAGCGCGGTGCGGTTCAGCACGTCCCGCACGGCGTGCTGCAGCATCTCGATCTCGACGACGCTATCCGCGCGAGCCACGCCGATCATGGCCGCGAAGTCGCGCAGGCCTTCAGCAGGGAAGCCACGTCGCCGCAGCCCTGAGATGGTGGGCATGCGGGGATCGTCCCAACCACGGACGTGGCCTTCGGTGACGAGCTTGATGAGCACGCGCTTGGAGAGCACGGTGTGAGTAAGGTTGAGACGTGCGAACTCGTACTGACGGGGGCGTGATGGCACCGGCAAGTTCTCGATGAACCAGTCATAGAGCGGTCGGTGGTCCTGGAACTCGAGCGTGCAGACCGAGTGCGTGATGCCCTCGATGGCGTCGGACTGGCCGTGGGCGAAGTCGTACATGGGGTAGATCTTCCACGCGTCACCGGTGCGGGGGTGCTCGGCGTGCAGCACGCGGTAGAGCACGGGGTCGCGCAGGTTGATGTTGGGGGACGCCATGTCGATCTTCGCGCGCAGGACCTTTTCACCGTTGGCGAACTCGCCTGCACGCATGCGCTCGAACAGGTCCAGGCTCTCAGCGGCGGGGCGATCTCGGTACGGGCTTGGGGTGCCGGGTTCGGTCAGAGTGCCTCGGTGGGTACGTATCTCCTCGGCGTTGAGGTCGTCAACGTACGCCTTGCCAGTGGAGATGAGGTGCACCGCCCACTGGTAGAGCTGCTCGAAGTAGTCCGAGGCGTAGTAGAGGTGCTCGCCCCAGTCGAAGCCCAGCCAGCGCACATCGGTCTCGATCGAGTCGATGTACTCCTGCTCCTCTTTGACAGGGTTCGTGTCGTCGAAACGCAGGTGGCAGCGACCACCGAACTCAGCCGCGATGCCGAAGTTCAGGCAGATCGACTTGGCGTGTCCTATATGGAGGTAGCCGTTGGGCTCCGGCGGGAAGCGCGTTACCACGGTTTCGTGACGGCCTTCCCGCAGGTCAGAGGCCACGATGTCGCGGATGAAGTCGGTGCGCTCGGGTGTGGGTGAGGTGTGGGTATCCATGAGGGCAGATGGTAGCACAGGAAAGAAAACAGGCCGAAGGCGATGTGCCTCCGGCCTGATCACGTACTGGTAGCCCGTACGGGATTCGAACCCGTGATCTCCGCCTTGAGAGGGCGG